>JACRGX010000063.1 GCA_016212185.1 Nitrospirota bacterium | reverse complement strand
CTTCGTTAAAACCTCCGGTTTCCTCCAGCACATGCCGTTTTATGGCTACATTATAAGAGCCGAAGGCCCTTATGTACTTCATAGCCCCGAGTTTTAAATGTCTTAATTTTATCTCTTCATGAATGCATCTGGAAAGAAGGCTTTCAGGGTTTGCAATATCATAACTGCCTCCCACTGCACCGACAGAGTCTTCAATAAAACCCTCTGCAAGCCTGCCGGCCCAGTCTTTTTGCGGGATGCAGTCAGAATCCGTAAAGCAGACAATCTCTCCTGCCGATGCCTTCCAGCCTGTGTTTCTCGCCTTTGCAGGTCCGGCATTCTCCTGATAAATATATTTGACAGGATAGCCCTTAGCCGCTTCTGCTGTTGAGTCGGTTGAGCCGTCATCAACAATAATTATCTCGGCGGGATATTCCTGGTCCAGAAGCGCCTTAATTACAGAGGGCAGAATATCTGCCCTGTTATAGACGGGAATAACTATGGATAACGGCTTCCGCACCATAAGATATTTCTCTGCTAAAACCTAACCGGCCCATCTCCTTATATTATAGTTTTTTGTACATATTGCATCAAATAAGATATCTTCTTTTCTGAGATATTCCCTGTATTTTTCAAGGTCCTGGTCCCTTCCCTGCAATTCAGGAGACACAAGACATAGTTTAAAACCGGCGTCTTTTAAAGTTTTATAATTTTCTTTGTTGACCGGCAGCTTTGTAAAACAATCAACCCATATCCAGTCCACCGCCCCCTGCATTGCCATAATGGTATCAAGCCCCTCAAACTCGGAAAACCTGAGCGCAATATTTTTTTCGCCCATTTTGCTGAGGAGATATATCATTGGAAAAGATGAATCCAGAAAAAAATAGTCCCTGACATTATATTTTTTTATCAGGTCCATGACCTTTAACTCAATCCGCTCGCTTTTAATGTTTAATATCATTGTGCCGTGCTTATAGCCCTTCAGGTACTGCTCAAAATCCTCGCCGTCTTTGAAGGGGTCATGCTGAAGTATAAGCCTGTCCCCGCGATCCCTTAAATCAATCTCAACGCCGTGCTCAAAAGGAATCTTTTTCAGTTCCTCTGCCGTATTAACCCGATGCGCTATGAAATTCATTTTTGAAGCCCCTTTTTTAGTTTTATGCTGAAATCAAAGGTCCGTTTTATAAATTTCCACTTTGCCGTCAGGCTTGTATTCCAGCTTGACTCGCCGTGAATTCTCTCAGGGAATAATACGTCAAACCTGACTATCTTAAGGCGTTGCTTTTTTGCCTTATACAGCGCATAGAGGTCCAATGAAAAATCATACGGCGGACTGGACCAGCCTTCATAAAAACTTCTATGGAAAATATTCGGCTGGGCATTTATGTCCCAGAGTATTTCACCTAAGTACATTGTCTCAAAAATACTCATGCCTGTGGTAAAAAATGTGTCAAACAAGGGCCGGCCCCTTCTCCTTCCCTTGACATAGATATTGCGCGGACTGCCTTCCTGCTCAATGATATCCAACGCCTTGATAGTATCATACGGGTCTGTCTGGAGGTCGGCGTGCGTCCAGCCTATATATTCGCCCCTTGCCGCTTTCAACCCTGAAAGTACTCCAAAACCATAACCTTGATTAACCTCTACCTTTACAGTCCTTAGAAATGTATATGACGGCGCCAGTTCATTCAAAATCTTTTCGGTATTGTCTTTTGAACCATTATTTACAAGGATAAGCTCAATGTCGTCTCTTTTAACAGCGCCCTTTATGCCTTTAAGTATAAGGGGAATGTTTTTCTCTTCATTGTAGCACGGTATGACCACTGAGAGTTTCATATTTTTTTTCTGCCCTCAAGATGTCTTATAACCGGCCATGATACTGCGGAAAGGAGTAAAAATATACCGCTCATCATAAAGCCCTTGTCCCAAAAAGGACTGTATATTATTTCCAGCTTCTTTGTCGGGGGACAATTCAAAACAAGTATCCTGTTCCACTCATCCGGGCGTATCATTAATTTTTTACCTTCTGCCGTAGCAGTCATGCCCTTCCTGTAAAAAATATTCGCCGTCACATTTACGGGCTGATTAACGCCTGAGACATCAATGACAGCCCCCCTGCCTGTAAATTTAATCGGGAGGCTGGATTTGTTTTGCGCCAAAAATGCAAGCGGCAGGGCATTTTTAAGCTCATATAATTCCACCCTGCCAAATTCAGTAATCTTTTTTAAATCAAAATAAGCAGGGGAAGGGAAAGGGGTTCCTCCGGCGTGTAAGTCCGTGCTTGCATTAAGGACTAATACATATTTTACTCCGTACTGATAAAATTCATCTACACCGAGAGACGGCTCAGATGCAAGTTTCTCATAACCTATGATGGATGGAATCCTGTATATGCTCGGGATATTATGCGGTAATGAAAGCAGAAAATCTTTATCTGGAGAGTGATAAGGCGCACTTATATAAATCCTCTGAGGCCTTTTGCTGTTTTGGGCGGTAAGCATCCTGTAAACATCTTCGGGCAGAGCCGGGTAAGGTTTATCGCCATATATATATATAGCGCTTCTGCACAGCGTAAGATTATAAAACAAAAGCATGAGAACAAGTATATAAACAACCGACCGGGCGTAAATATTTATTCTCTTACGGGCAAGGTATCTTTCAAGTATTAGCCCGCCGCCAAGTATGGTAAATAAATTCACAAACGGCAGAAATTTAAACGGCAGTTTAAATTTGTTGAACGGCGGGATATTAGAAAATAACGGCCATAAAAGTCCGGCATTGCCGAGGGCAAATAAAAATGCAACAACCGCCATTAACAGCCAGACATTATCATTAATCAGTTTCTTGGAATAGTCGCAATTTTTTCTGTAATAGGCTAAGCCAGCGATTAAAGCCGCAATAGAAAGCGCCGAAATTATATTGAAAAACGAACCATTGTAATATAACCCGCTGTAGTTAGAATACCAGTATATCTGATCAATCGGATGCGGCCCTTTTGCAATCGGATAAGGCAGGAGCATTGCCATAACACCGCTTAAAACACCTTCTGAGCCGCTGCCGGTGCTCCTTGGAATATCCGCAGTCGCCATGTAGGTCGGGATCAGTAAAATTAATGCAATTGACAGCCCGAATAAAAAAGCCGGTATAATATAAAGCATTTTGGTAAATTGTATTTTTTGAGTTATTATGGTAATGCCTAAGGAAAGGAAAAAGAAAATCAGAGAATAAAACCATATTTGCGAATTGCCTGAATGAAAAAACATCCCTATTACGACGCCGGTAAATAATATCCATTTAAACGACACTGCGCCTCTTCTGAATTTTATCACTGACACTGCCAGGAGCGGCAGCCATAACATCACAGGCAGCATATAATACCAGGACCTTCCGATAATAAAATTATAACCGGACATTATAAAGCAGAGGCTTGCAACCACGGCAAGAACCGGATTCATCCTGCTGAGCCTGCACATCCAGACTGCCGCAAGATACCCGAGGATGAAGTGGATAAAGGCAAACACCTCTATGGTCAGATATTCATTATCAAATAAAGTCTCTGAAATGAAGTAAGAAATATAAGTAAGCGGGTATGTGAGCGAATAAACTCCGAGATTGCTTGTCGGAGAACCCATTATCTGATAAGGATTCCACGTCGGGAATACGCCTTCTTCAAAAAAAGCCCGGCACCCCTGAATAATAGTCGGAAGAAACTGCACAAGATTATCATCCTGGACAAAATAATAGTTATCACGCAGTTCAAGAAACAACAGGCAGACCAATAAAAATAAAAGCCCGGCTGCCGCAGGTATCTTATAAGAACGCGGGGTTTTACTGGCCGCGCTTGTCTCAGTAAAAAGATAGCCTGTATTGTCAAAAAAGTTCTTAAAAAAATCAGGATTCCCCATTTAAAACTCCTTCCCTGTTAAATACCCAGAATTTCTGACCGAGAAAATTCAGGATAGTGCTTGTGCCTGTTGCCGCAAGAAATGCAAAAAATATCCACATAGGCAAAAGCATAAGGCTGATTTTGTTTACAGCAACATTTACGCCCAATGTTGAGGCATAAAGCGCGGCAAACCGCACCGCTTCTGAAAAAGACTTTTTTTTCTGTTCAAAGGTCCAGTATTTATTTAACAGATAGGCGACAATCGTTCCGCTTATGAACGAAACTGCCTTGGCAGGGGAATGTGTCAAAAAGTTAAGCAAAAGGGTGTAAACAGACAGGTCCGTTCCGACTGCCAGCAGCCCTACTGCAATAAATCTCTTAATTTCCTTTTTTGTCTTTCTCATATAACTCCGGAATCTCTTATCCGGCTGTAATATCCCTTTCAATACTGTACGGATGCCAGGAGCATTTATGGAAAAAGCTCTGCCAGTATTCATAGGTCCTTAATTCATCCGGCGTGCCCCAGCCGATGTAATAGTCCACCTCAAATACTTTTACCTTAAGTCCCATTTCAACCATCTCATTAACACAGCTGTCAACATAAAACTCGTTGTTGACCCTGATATTCCTGGCATACAGCCTTTTCAGAGACTCAATAAAATACCCTGCTTTTTTAAAATAAAATGTGCCTACTATTGCGTGGTCCTTAAGCGGGTCTTCTGAAACAGGCTTTTTCACAGAAACCCCTGATACATAATCGTTGTCAGCGACTTTAATCCAGCCGTACATCTGCGGATTTCTCTCTGTCTGCGGATAACGCCTGAAACTCCAGACTATCGCATCCACATCATTGCTGTTCAGATATTCGGTGTATTTATCCTTATCCCACAGCATTCCGTTATCGCATGCGCCGATTAACAGGGGAGATTCAAGATTTTCATCCTTTAGTCCTATTTCACAGGTACATGCCTGCCCCTCTGTCAACCTGTCAATCGCAACAACTTTGGCCTGCGGATAAACCTTGCGGATCTCCTGCTTTAGCGGGTAATTATTCAGATGCTCTGACCGGCATATAAATATATTTTTCTCAGATAAGGGCAGAGAATTCGCCGCTTGTATCACCATAGGCTTATTATTTACTCTGATAAGCGGTTTGGGGTCTTTATAGCCTTCTTTGGCAAATCTGCTGCCTGCTCCTGCCAGAGGGATCAGGTTGATGCTGTTGTTCTGAGGTCTTATGTTTTGACAGGGTGTTATAATCTTTCTGAAATAATCCGACCAGCGCTGATATTCCTCAAGGTCCCGGGGTGTTCCCCACTGAAGCATGTGCTGAATTTCGTATATTGAAATATTTAAAAGGTCTCTCCTCATGAGATTGTAGACCATGCTTATATAATATTCGCCATTTATATTGAGCTCTTCTTCCATCAGTTGTTTAAAATATTTCTTAACGTACAACCCTTTCTTAAAATAGTATGTTCCGTCAGATGCATATTCCTCCATACGGTTGTTAGTGAAAGGCTCTTTTTCCTTAATCTCAAGCATTTGCAGATTTTCCTCGCGTATAAATGCATAGTTTGTGGCGCCCATCATATGCGGATGAAACCCTCTGTATGCGGATATTGCTCCGTCCGAATGCCTGCTTCTTATAAAATTTAAGAATTCTTTGTAATCCCAGTGTTTTGAAAAATCACAATAATTTATAATGACCTCATCATTGTCATCTATTCTGTCAAATATAAAGGACACTGTGTAGACAGGACCTTTTTTATGAGGCGGTATCTCATAAATCTTACATGTCGGGGCAGTATTTTTTAGTATCTCAACAATGTTTGTCTCTTTCATATGCTGACTGTTGCATATAAAAGAAATTTTTGATTCGCCGGGAAACAAGTTAACGATGTGCTCTATGACAGTCCGTCCGTCTACCTCTATGAGCGGTTTAGGCGCGGTATAGCCGGCATCCAGGAATCTTTTCCCTGTTCCTGCCATTGGTATGATGATCTGCATATTTTTAAGGACCTAAATTCCCTGCCTGTATTTTTCCGCTTCCCAATTGCCTAAATAACGAAGCTCTTCGCCGGACAGGCAGACAACCTCTCCTTTTGTAGCGCTTAAGACAAGGATGTGCATTTTAAAAACATCTTCCATTTCTTTTGCTTTTTTAAGATTTCGTGAAATAAAAAAAAGGTGGTCCCTGTAAACAACAACGCAGGGCAATTCGCAGTATTTTTCCATGTAGTTTTTAACAGAGTCATAATCATCCGGATGAGACAGTTCAAGCACAGTAGTTCCGCAGAACACCATTTTATCGGGGCAAAACGGTGTTACAAAAAACAGCTCCCTGTTCTTTTTAAGGATGTTGTTTATCACAATATCCTCAGAGAGATATGCAATCAAAAGGCCTCCCTTTATGCTGTTTATAAGCCTTGAGACTTTCGTTGTCAATTTGTATCTTGACATATCCATGCCGAGATAGCCTTCAATTTTCTCCAGAACACCCTCAGTCAGCGTCTCCACCTCATCAAAACTGTCCGATGAAATAATAAGCCCGTGGTTTTGCAAAAAGACAACTCCCGGAAGAGCGCCGTGCTTCCCTTTAAAATTTTTCAATTCATGGCTCAGTTGATATGCCAGCTCAATGCCCGGCGTCCTGTAATCAACCGTCACAACATCGCCAAACAGCGTCTTTAATATTCCCTTCCAGTCTTTTTGGCATGTTATTACACTTACAGAGACCGGATGAATATGCAGTGTATATTTCTTCAGCAAGGCGTGAAGAAAGGTCTCTATTGAAGGTTTGTTCCCAAACTCAAGCACAGATTCTGCGAGGTGTTTTGAAACCAGTCGGTCCCTGTCTTTCCTGTTCAGCCGGGTTAGCTTGCTGTCTTTCAAAATCTCTAAAATCTTTTTATTGTCAACTGCTGCATAGCCTTTGTCATGCTGGACATCCGACAGCAAAAAACCGGAAGCCTTAATAAGCATTCTGCCGCCGTTAAGTTTTACCGAGGAATTCCCTCCGCTCGCCTGCACAATGTCAAACCGCTCGCCTGCGTATCTGGACATTTTTACAAATTTTTCAATGTCGTTATTCATGGAAATATGTTATAAGTTCTTTGAAGGTCCTGATTTCAGCGGTTATTTCATTAAGTTTTTCTTTTTCGCCTTCTGTATTCATCCAGAAAGAATAAATCCCCAGATTTGCCGCTCCGGCAATATCCTTGCTGAAACTGTCGCCAATCATGCAAACCTCATTCACTGTAAAGCCCATCTTTTCCAGCGCAAGTCTGAAAATCCAGGGGTGCGGTTTTTCCTTCCCTGCCTCCTCGCTGGTTACCAAATAACCGGCGTAACCTGAAAGCCCAAGCTTCTCAATTTTTCTATACTGGATATGCGCCGTCAGGTCGGACAAAATGCAGATTTTCCTGTCTTTGACAAGCTCCAGAAAATCATAGGCGTTGTCATACGGCTTCATCTTTTCAAGGAAAGTATCCCAGTAAATATTATATGCATGCATTGCATATTTCATCGGATTAATTTTCAGGTGTTCAAACATCCTCTGGAAATAAAGAAGCCTGTTATGTGATGCGGCTGTCTCTGACAGTGCAGTATGGATTTCCTGCCGCGCCTCTTTAAACGCCTTTTCTATCGTATCTTCATCAATAGAAAACTTTCCGGAAACGGCGGCTGTGACAGTTGAAATAGCCTGCTGATGTGTTATTTGATATGGATACAGCGTGTTGTCCAAATCAAGCAAAATGCCCTTGAACTTCATCTCCATACGCCTTCATCTCCTTACTCAAGCATAAAAGTATAATCAATTGAACAAAACCCCTGTGCCCGTCCCTCCATTGCATTTTATCTGCAATGATTTCTTCAATGTTTTCTATAACCTCCCTTGCTATTTCAGACAGAATTTCTTTGCTGACCTGTTTTTCAATAACCAAATACTGAGTATGCAAATCATCCGAATAATCCCAGCTTATGTCTACGCCCCTGATTGAAAACTGGTCAATAATCCTGGCCAGATGCATATCTGCATTCAGAGTGATTTTCAGTTTTACCGGCGGGCTGCAGGCCTCATCTCCCACAGCAAAATTCTCATCAGTAAAATAATTTATGCTGATATCGGCAAACCGTTTCTGGGGATATATATATTTTCCTGC
Organism: Nitrospirota bacterium; assembly: GCA_016212185.1. Taxonomy (NCBI): domain Bacteria; kingdom Pseudomonadati; phylum Nitrospirota; species Nitrospirota bacterium. The sequence goes on along the minus strand of JACRGX010000063.1, from coordinate 6,136 downwards.
ATCCTCCGCCCTTTTTTCAATTTGTTCCAGCAGGCTGGCTGCCGAATAACCCCTTTCTTTTGTATCCCTCAATATCTTCCAGTGCCGTCTTAACCTTTCGTCCGTGTCAAGATATATTTTTAAATCAATAATCTTTCTCATTACAGGCAGGTAAAAAGGGTGAAGTCCCGAGATAGCGATGAAATCTTTTGAATACATCTTCACCGGCTCTGTAAATTTACCTATCCTGTGGTCATAGTCCCTTCTGAAAACAGGATGGCCGGCCTTCAATAAAATAAGGCTTTCCGCCTGACCGTGAAGGTAGTTTGCCTTTGGATTCAAGTGAGTAAATTTCTGCCACTTCTGGTCGCCCCTTTCCCATTTATGGTCGGCGTCTCCTTCTATTTTAAACAGCCTGTTTCCCAATAACATCTCTATGTCTGAGAGCACCGTGGTCTTGCCGGCGGCGCTGTCCCCCCCGATGCCTATAAGGATTGCCTTATCCCTCTTATATACGGCATTGCTTTTTACGCCGAATTTATAAAATAGATATACAACGCCAAATAGAATTGCCTCTAATGCCGTAAAGACCATGCTGGATAGTTTCCAGTCATAAATTTTTAAATCAAGCCCGGTATTTAAAAAGGTCAGGTCCTGATATCCGGACAGATTAAAACAGACAAAAAACAGGATGTAAAAAAGGTTAAGCGCCGCATAGTAATAAATTATCTTTGTATTTTTGCTGAAAAATTTAATAAAGAAAATGCTCAAAAACGGAAACATCCAGACATACCATGCGGGCGAAGGCGGAACTAAGAGCACAAAGACGGAAAACAAAATAACAATAAAAGTATAAAAAAGGTCTAAATTTATTTTGCCGTAAATCAGAAATCGTATATACAGCAAAAAAGCGCCCCAGACCGGCAGGAAAACCGTCAATCCCCCAATCTTATATGTAACATCAAATAAAAGCATCTGCTTGGGATTGGAAAGGACCAGATGCTTAAAGCCTTCACTGCCGATATAAGGCAGGACAAAAAATATGTAGACTAAAGCCGATATGGCGGTAAAAACCGGTATTCCCTTTGTCTTCTGGTTTCTCAGAAGGTAAATAACAATTAACGGCAACGCGGCAAGGACATGTAATTTAGTGCTTATAGCCAGTCCGAAAAAGACCGCCGAGATAATAACATTTTTTTTATTTGATAAAAAATATACTGAGAAAAAAAGCAGGGCCGTTGGAATCAAATCAAGCTGTGAATGCATATAAGACGCATAAATAATAATAGGCGAAATAAAATAAAAGATGAAAATCTCTCTCTGTTTATTGGGAAATGTTTTTAGAAGAAGGATGGTTATTGCTATATCAACTATCAATATCGGCAGTTTGAAAAACAGGTTCTGCAATATTACAGGACCTTCTGAAAAAAACCTTGCCGGATAATAAAAAAATGAAAAGATATAAAGCATAAGCGGGTGATAGGGGAAGATATCCGGTTTATTGGACGTCTCATAAAAATATTGCCATGGATTGCCTCCATTTGCCAGAAAGTGCTGAACAAACGGCATAAATAATTTATTCTGGAAGTCCGAAGAAAAAATCAGGAGAAGAACTAACTTGAAGAAAAATACAATAATAAACCCCTGTTTAATGCCGTTAATGCGCCCCAAAATATTTCCTTTCAGCATTTTGCAGCCAACTCAATTAATATTGACGCCTCTTTTTTTACGCGGATACGCCAATCAAATTTTTCCCTTGCGCTTTTCTTCGCATTCTCTCCAAGACGCCTGCGTTCCTCAGGATTGGAGATTAATTCCGATATAACCGATCTGAGGCTGTCCACATCGCCCGGCCTTACAAGCCTGCAGTCAACCCCGTCTGCAACATAGCCGGAAAATGTATGCAGGTCCGATACAACTAAAGCCTTTCCGGCAGCCATTGCCTCCATCGGCTTAAGGGGACAGGTAGAATTAGTATACAGCGAGCTTCTAAAAGGCGCCGCACATATATCGGCGGACGCCACAACCTCAGGCATTATGCTATATGGGATCCAGCCTGTAAACAATATATTGGAAGCGGCAAGGGTTCTTAAGTAATTCATGTATTTCCGTTCGCCGCCGCCTGCAAGCACTACTTTAACCGGCAGATTGTTTGCGGCCCGTATAAGCACGTCAACACCGTCGTCAATGCCGATATCGCCGTGGTATAGAATCATAATCTCGTCATCTTTTATATTATTTTCCAAACGGAAACCTGCCGGCTTTGCAGAACTGAAAACATCCGCTTCAACGCCGTAGGGAAGGGCATATGTTTTTTCGTAAGGCACACCCCTGCTGCACCAGACGGCCCTTGCTATATCTGATTCTGTTACAATAAACTTACATGCCTTTGCTGCTGCCTTTTGAAATATCCTCAGAGCCGCGCCCATTAATAACGGCAGGGGCTTCCGGAAACTCCTGTACATAACATCCATAAATTCAGGCATATCAGCCGCAACATTCCGGATACCTCCTGCATAACGGGCAAAAAACACTATCGGCCACCATCCGTAAACTGCTTTAATATTATTCCGGCGGCAGAGCCAGAGTGTTTCTGCGCATAATTTCAGATTGGCGCGGATGCGCTGTGTGATAGCAAAAAGATTCCAGCCCGGCACATCTACGGATACATGTACAACCCCTTTATGCTTAAATTCGCCCCGGCCCCTGACGCTGATAAGGTAAACGGGCACTCCTGAGTCTGCAAGCTCTTCGGCTATTTTTTGTGTCAGGGAAAACCTCTGGACAGGCGGGATGGCCTCCTCCGTTATCAGTACAACCGCCATATCACTTAACTCTTTCTACGATATAGCGCCTTGCCATCTTTAACGCATTTGTGACCCCTGCCTTAAATTCAGTGAAAGACCTCAAGGTTTTAATCCTGTTTAATATATAGCCAGTGTCAAAATAATAACTGCGGTATGCCGCCCTGGTAAAATTGAGAATCTCCTCCGGAGACAGGGATGGGTAGGCAAAAGACGGCAGCGCATTGGGGTCCTGCCATTCTAAATCCTTATTCCTCAACTGTCCCTTTTTTTCCAGAGAATTATAAAACGGAGTGCCGGGCGCAGGGACCACTATGCCGAATGTTACAAACTCCGGCTTGAGCCTTTTGGCAAACTTGTAAGTCTCTTCCATTGTTTTCTTTGTCTCTCCCTCAAGGCCAAACGTCAGATACATTAAAACACGCAGGCCCATCCTTTTCACCAGCCTGACTGCGTCTTCAATCTGCTGCGGCGTTTCATTCTTGCGCATGTTTTTCAGAACTTGAGGGTCTGAACTCTCACAGCCAATGCTTATTGAATGGCATCCGGCCGCTTTCATAATTTTCAGTAGGTCCTCATTCAGCATTTCCGCCCTGGCATTACAATTCCATGTAAAACCAAATTTTTCACTTATCATCCTGCTGCACAATTGCTTTGTAAACTCGGCATTGGTCGGCAGTGAACAGTCATAAAACTTGATCTCCCTTATGCCGAGCGACTTAATCTCCCGGAGCTCTTCTAAAACATTATCTACCGAGCGGTAACGAACCGGCCGCTGGAAAGCGCCGGCCTGGCAGTGCACACACCAGTTAGCGCACCCTCTTGAACAATTGACAATAGTCATCGGGCGGCTGAGAGACACCGGACATTTATAAATATTTATCGGCAAAACAGAATGAACAGGCACGCCTAAATCGTCAAGGTTTACAGCCTTCTGCGCTTCGCCGGTAAAATTAATTCCACCGTTTACATCCCTGTAGTATATACCCTTAACATTTTGAGGCTCCACGCCGTTAATCAACTGCATAAGGGGAACTTCAGGCTCGCCCCACGCAATAAAATCTAAATCAGGCAGCTTGGACAGTTGAACTTCAGGCGACTGAACGCTGTAAATGGACAGGGACATGCAGGCTGTCTTAATATTACGGTCAGCCCTCTTGGCGGCAGACGCCACCTGAGCGTCAAGGATAAAATTAGGGAAGCAGGTCAGATAGATAACCCAGTCAGGGCTGTATATCTTTATTTCATTAAATACATCTTCATACGACAGTTTTAAGTTATTTGCGTCTAACAGCCTGAAATTATGCCCGTTTTTTCTGCAGTATCCTGCCATTATCTGCAAATCATAAGGGGGCCATGCCTGGTCAGCCTTGTTTGTGCCGAAACTGCCCAGAATGCGGCCTATCGGATGCCCCATAAAACCGGGCGGGTCAATTAACATTACCTTCATCTGCTTATTGCTCCTTCCTTTTTGAAATATCCTAAAAAGCTCTTTAAGCCGTATAACTTCCTCTTTACATCTCCTATATTTCTCATGTTTAAAGCCATCCTTAACATCTGCTTGGGCCTTAAATAAAAAGACTTCAATCCCGCGTCAATCAGCCTGTCTATCTCATCCTTGGAAAGCTGCGGATAGCTCAGGAGGGTGCATTGTTCAAGCTCGTTGTTAACCCATTCCCTCCAGTCTTTGGGAACGAGATAGCCCTTGTCCTTTGCCCATTTATACATTTCCGTTCCGGGATAAGTGCAGATGCCTGAAATCTGAATCGTATCCACCGGAAGGGATTTTGCAAATTCTATTGTCGCCCTTGCCGTCTCTTTGGTCTCTCCGGGAGCTCCAATCATAAAACACCCATGTATGATAAATCCTAACCTGCTTGCCTCTTCGGCAAAACGCCGAGCCTGCTCCAGCTTAGTGCCCTTTTCTACGGAATCAAGCGCTTTCTGCGTGCCGAATTCAAAGCCTACCATCAGCATCCTACAGCCTGCCTTTTTCATAAGGGGCAAGAGGGATAAGTCTATATCCACTCTTGCATTACAGCTCCATGAAATTTTCAATCCTCGTTTGAGGATTCCCTCGCACACGCCTTCCACATGTCCGCGCGAGGCTGTAAATGTATCTGTTTCAAACATAATTTCCCTTATATATGGAAAAAGTTTTATGTCATACTCCATCTCATCAACCACCTGTGCAGGCTCTCTTAACCTGAGCCTCCTGCCGTACATTACAGGCGTATCGCGGCAGAACGTGCATCTGGCAAAACAGCCCCGCCCTGAAATAAGGGTCAAAAACGGAAACCTCTTGCCTGCATCCTGATACCACTCTGGTTTTATATGGCGCCATGCTGGAAAAGGGAGTTCCCTGACATCAAGCATGGGTCTTTCCGGCGTCTTAATGACTGCGCCTTTTTCCTGATATGCAAGGCCCTCAATGTCTTTCACGGGTTTCCCTGATGCTATATCCCTGAGTGTATAGTCGTACTCACCGAGGGCGATTATATCTACGGCGCCGTTTGATATTCTAAAGGTGTCTTCAAACTCAGCCGACACATGCGCCCCTATTAAAACAGTAACCGGCTTGCAGACTTCTTTTGCAAGGGATGCATACAAAATATCATTATAAATAGACGGCGTCGTGGTGTGAATGACAAGCATTGAAGGAGAAAAATCCTGAATACTATTTTTAATCTCATCACGCTCAAGATTCAACGCCGCGCCGTCAACAAATTTAACCTCATGGCCTGCGTTTTCAAGCACTGCCGCGGCAATAAGCATCCAGTCAGGGTGTCTTTGCACCCTGCCCCGGGATTTCGCAGCCCATCTGGCTGAGCGGCAAAAATCCTTTCCATATGGCGGATTAAGCATTAAAACTTTCATAGCATTTTATTTTAAAATACTTTATACCTCAAAGTCTATGCATAGTTAAATGAACCGCCCTGCTGTCCCGATGTTTCGGGACAGGGTACCAAAAATATTATAAACTTTCGTTATTCTGTCATTCCGTGCTTGCCTGCCCGGTAGGCAGGCTTGACACGGAATCCAGGGGTTCCCGTGAAAACGGGAACCTATTTCATTATAGTTCCCTGCTTTCGCAGGGACGGCGTCTGGATTCCTGCTTTCGCAGGAATGACATAGCGGGATTGCTTCGCTTCACTCACAAAAAACAGTTTTTTGACTTTTCCAGCAGCATGTCAGACAAAAAAAGGGGCGTCCCATTCAGGACGCCCCTTTTGAATAATCTGTCTCAGACTCTTACTTTATGTGGCACTTTAAGCAAAGTCCGCTGCCGCTGTTTGTTACCCTTAAGAATGTGCCGTTTGAGTTATCATGCGGGTTGTGACAGCTTCCGCACT
>JACRGX010000062.1 GCA_016212185.1 Nitrospirota bacterium | reverse complement strand
ATGTTATGTTATAACATTTAATCACTTTACAAAATTCTAAGGAGGAATTAATGAAAAAGATAATTATTTTAATATGCCTGACGCTATTTGCCTTTGGATGCGGACAGAAAGGGACTTCATCCAGCACCATTCTCGTAACCGTCAAAGGCGCAAAAATAACAAAAGATACTTTTCTTAAGGAATTCAGCCGCCTTCCTGAATGGGCCAAGGCTAAATTTCAGAATGAGGAAGGGAAAGAACAATTCCTCAATGAACTGATAAAGAAAGAGCTTCTTTACGGCAAGGCAAAAAAACAGGGCCTTGAGAAAGATAAAGAATACATGGCGGCGCTTGAAGAATTCAAGAAAATGGAGCTTATCTCCCTCCTGCTTAAAAAGGAAATTGAGGGGAAAGTGAATGTTACCGATGAAGAAGTAAAAACCTTCTTTGATAAACATTCATATGAGTTTAAGGCAGGCGAAGAAGTAAAGGTAAGCCACATCCTTACAGCTACGGAAACTGAAGCGCATGCAGCTTATGAAAAAATAAAGAAAGGCGAAAGTTTTGCCGCAATTGCAAAGCAGGTCTCACAAGACAAGGCTTCAGCCCAAAAAGGCGGCGACCTCGGCTCAATTAAACACGGGCAGCTGGTGCCTGAATTTGATCAGTATGCATTCCGCCTGAAAGTCGGTGAAATGAGCGAGCCTTTTAAAACCCGGTTCGGCTATCACATCATAAAAGTTACAGGGAAAAAAGAAGGCACTCAGCTTGCTTTTGAGCAGATTAAGGATTCTGTCAAGAGACGTCTGATGTCTGAAAAGCAAAAAGACATCTTTGACACTATGATTGAGAACTTAAAGAAAGAAGCCAAACTGAATATTGATAAAAAGGCGCTTGAGGCGGTAGAAATACCAAAGGCCGAAGCGCCGCAGACTCCGCCCCACGGAAAGACCGGAGAATAATCAGGGCTGATTTACTCTATTATCTTGTTTCTTGAGTTAAGCCTGATGATTTTCGGGGAAAATTTTTTGAGCTCATCTTCTGTGTAGTATTCATAGCAGAAGATGATTATCCTGTCTCCTGCAATTCCCTTCCTGGCAGTCGGACCGTTAAGGCATATCGTCCCGGAGCTTTTTTTGCCGGGAATTACATAAGTTTCAAATCTTTCTCCATTGTTAAGATTGCTTATCATAACCTGTTCATATGGTCTTATGCCTGCAGAAATAAGTATTGCTTCATCAACGGTCAGGCTGCCCTCGTAATTGATGTTGGAGTCCGTAACTGTTGCCATATGTATCTTGGACCTGAGCATGCACCTCAGCATGATAAAACTCCGTAATGCGTAATGCGTGACTCGTAATGTGAGTAAAAAATCTCAACCTTCATCCTTCAACCTTCATCCTTTCATTATTCTATTATCTTCGGCACCCTGTAGAAATCACCAGCGCTGTCAGGGGCGTTTAGGAGGGCCTTGTCCTTTGACAGCGAAGGAATGGTCCTGTCTTCCCTGAATATATTTTTTATTGAGAGCACATGCGAGGTAGGCTCCACATCTTTTGTATCAAGCTCATTTAGTTTGTCTATGTATTGGAGGATGCTACCCAGTTGTTTTGAAAACAGCTCTTTTTCCCCTTCTGCAAGCTTAATCCTCGCAAGAAGGGCCACACGCTCAATCTCCATCAAAGCCTCTCAAGATTGGCAAATTTCAGCGACAGTCTTTTTACCCCGACTGTGGAGAAATTTACCATTACTTTTACGTCGTCTGTTTCGCCGTAACTATCCCTCACCACCCCAATTCCCCACTTGGGATGTTTTACCCGGACGCCGGGCAGAAAAATTGAAGGGGCTGGAAAATCCACGGTCCGCGAACGCTTGGGAGTTATCCTCGCAACAGGCTCAACCATAGGGATAGGCATCATTCCTGTATAGAAATAGCATCCTGAAGGTATTTCACTCAAAAATCTTGACGGCTCCAGCTCCTGCATGGACGAATAAAGCCGTCTTTTTTTGGCGCTGGAAAGAATAAGTATATCCTTAGCCCTTGTTATGCCGACATAAAAAAGCCTGCGTTCTTCATGCAGTTCTTCCGGGTTTTTTATGGCATGGAAATGAGGCAGGAGCCCGTTTTCAACTCCTGCTATGAACACAACCGGGAACTCCAGCCCTTTGGCGCTGTGAAGGGTCATGAGTGTAATGCAGTTGCCGTCAACCCGCTCGTCCGCTCCGCTGAAAAGCGAGGCCGTATCAATTAATTCCTGCAGGCTCATGCCTTCTGCCGAACGGATAATCTCAGTGAGGTTTTCAATGCGCTCCTTTTCAACCCATTTGATATACCCTGTCTTTTCAAGGACTAATTGTATAAGCTGAGGCGGGGCCATTCCGCGTTTGGCAGTTAATTCATCAATAATCTCTATGAAATCAGTAATCTTTTCCTTCAACGCCGCAGAATCACTGCTGGAGGAAAGAGATTTCATAGCATCAAAAAAACTCTTATTTTTCTTCTTAGCCTCATTTTCTATCCGCGCCGTTGTGGTGTCGCCGATACCCCTTGGCGGACAGTTTATAATCCTCTTAAGGCTGACTGAATCCTTTGGGTTATTGATAACCTTGAGGTAAGAGATAATGTCTTTTACCTCTCTTCTCTGATAAAAACTTATTCCGCCGATTATGCGGTACGGCATGCCGTACACCCTCAGCGCCTCTTCCAATGCCCTGGCCTGAAGATTCATTCTGTACAGAACGGCAAAGTCGCTGTATGAATATTTACCTTTGAGATAAAGCTCTCTTATGGATTTTGCAATATAACGCGCTTCGTCATTTTCACTGTTTGCAATGCAATAGTATAATTTTTCCCCTTCATTTTTCTCGGTCCATAGTTTCTTCGGCTTTCTTACGGGGTTCTGGGAAATAACGCCTCCGGCGGCATCAAGAATTACCTGCGTGGATCTGTAATTCTGTTCCAGTTTTATCACTCTGGCTGAAGGAAAATCTTTTTCAAAAGACATTATATTCCTTACGTCGGCGCCCCTGAATCTGTAAATGCTCTGGTCGTCATCTCCAACAACACAGAGATTATTATGCGCTCCGGCAAGAAGCTTGGAAAGCCTGTACTGGGCTGTGTTTGTATCCTGAAATTCATCAACCATTATATGCGAGATTTCCTTATTGTATTTTTTAAGCACAGCCGGATGCTCTTCAAACAGGCGTACGGTATGCATAATCAGATCGTCAAAATCAAGGGCGTTGTTTTTCTTTAATTCATCCTGATATCGTACATATACCCGCGCAAATTTTTCATCAAAGTCAAAGCTGGTCTCATTATTAAGAAATTCATGCGGCCCAATTAATGCAGCCTTCAGGGATGATATCCTTGATGCAATGCCTCTATAAATTGCCTCATGCATCTTAAATTCCTTCAGTATGGAGCGCACAAGGCTGTTAGAGTCATCATCATCATAAATTACAAAATCACGATAAAAACCAAGGCGGTCAATCTCTTTTCTTAATATCCTGTTGGAAAGGGCATGAAAGGTCCCTATCCATAAACCCTTGAGGCTTTTGTTCATCAGCCTCTCAATCCTGCTGCGCATTTCCCCGGCAGCCTTGTTCGTAAAAGTCATGGCAAGTATTGAGGCCGGAGGCACTTTATGCGCTGAGACTAAGTGTGCAAACCTGTATGTGATTACCTTTGTCTTTCCGCTTCCGGCGCCTGCAAGTATAAGCAGCGGGCCTTTGGTGTGCAATACTGCATCTCTTTGCTGGGGATTAAGGTCGTTCAGTAGTGAATTTTTGCTCATTAGTACCTGCTAAATGCTTTATTAAGGCTATATCTATAATACCAGATTGATCTTCCCTGTGGCAAGACCACAGGGAATCTAATGTAAGGAATTCCCTTATCCTATTCGCTCGCTTAATCCCCGTGGCAAAGCCACGGGGATTAAGCGAGCTATCCATTTAACAAGTAATTTGTATTATATTATTACTCCACCGTAACGCTTTTTGCAAGATTTCTCGGCTGGTCCACGTCACAGCCCCTCAAAACCGCTATATGGTATGCCAGCAGATGAAGCGGAATGGTAAATAACACAGGGGTAAGATACGGATTTGATTCAGGAAGGAAGATTACATCCGGAGTAAGAGCAGTAATATTACCATCCCCCTCTGTTGCAAGGGCTATGACCAGGCCTCCCCTGCTTTTTACCTCCTCAATATTGGAGAGAATTTTCTCATAGACCTTATCCTTCGGCGCAAGGACCAGCACAGGCATTTCGTTGTCTATAAGGGCAATGGGCCCGTGCTTCATCTCGCCTGCCGGATAACCTTCCGCATGGATATAAGAGATTTCCTTGAGTTTCAGCGCGCCTTCAAGGGCTATCGGATAATGGAGGCCCCGGCCCAGGTAAAGAAAATCTTTTGCCTGAAAATATTTTTTTGCTATCCTCAGGACGGACTCCTCAAGCTTCAGAACTTTTTCAACCTTTTCAGGCAAAAGCAGCTGCTCCTGGAGCATCTCCCTTATCCTGTTTTTATCAAGGGCGCCCCTTGCATGTGCGAGGGCTATAGAGAATAAATAAAGTGAAATAAGCTGTGTGGTAAAAGCCTTTGTTGATGCGACCCCTATTTCCGGGCCGGAGTGCGTATAAAAAACACTGTCAGCCTCCCTTGAGGAAGTGCTGCCGACCACATTGCATATGCTTAAAACCTTGGCCCCCTTGCGCTTTGCCTCACGCTGGGCCGCGATTGTGTCCGCCGTCTCGCCTGACTGGGTTATTACAATTACAATGCTTTCTTTCGGGATTATAGTATTCCTGTACCTGAATTCTGATGCGATATCAACCTCCGCGGGCACCCCGGCAATGTCTTCAATCATATATTTGCCTGCCAGAGCAGAATGCCATGACGTGCCGCATGCAACAAGAAATATCTTGCATGCCTTCTTCATTTCGGCGGCAGTCATTGAAAACTCTTCTAAATCCACCTCGCCTTTTTCCAGCGAAAACCTGTTTCTAATAGTATCCGTTAGCGCCCTCGGCTGCTCAAATATTTCCTTTAACATAAAATGTCTGTAACCGCCCTTTTCAGCCATTGCAGGGCTCCACGTTATGGTCGTGATTTTCTTATTCAGGGGATTCCCTTCAAGGTCTGAAATGGCAACTCCGCCGCGGGTGATTACCGCCATTTCGTTGTTATCAAGAATTATCGCATCCCTCGTATAATTAAGAAATGCGGGAATATCCGATGCTATAAAAAATTCGTCCTGCCCGAGCCCGAGAATAAGCGGACTGTCCTTTCTTACCGCAATAATCCTGTCGGGTTCATCCTCTCTGATAATTCCAATGGCATATGCGCCTTCAATATGCTTCAGGGCCTCTCTTGTTGCGCCCTCAAGCTTTAGTCCCTTTTTTACATGCCTGTCAATTAAATGGCATATGACTTCCGTGTCGGTTTCAGACGTAAAGACATGCCCTTCTTTTTTAAGCTCTGTTTTAAGCTTAAGGTAATTTTCAATAATTCCGTTATGAACGACAACAATCCCGCCGGCCCTGTGCGGATGCGCATTTTCCTCTGAAGGCCTGCCGTGGGTGGCCCAGCGCGTATGCCCTATGCCGGTGTGGCTTTGGAGGTTTTCATCTTTTATTGAACTTTCAAGCTCACGTATCTTGCCGGCGCAGCGTCTTACATGGATCTTGCCGCTTTTGACAAATGCTATGCCTGCGGAGTCATAACCTCTGTACTCCAGCTTCTTAAGCCCGTCAATAAGTATCGGGATGGCGTTTTGCTTGCCTATGTAACCAATTATTCCGCACATAATTAAGACAGTTAACAGATGACAGTGAACAGTTAAAAACCCTCATCCTTCAACCCTGTTATTTTTCAGATGTACCAGCGGGCCTATCACACTCCCGCCTTTTATCCTGCTCTGTTCAATAAATGTATTATCTTTAACTATAACCCCGCGGCCGATACTGCTGCCGCATATCCTCACGCCTGGATAAATTACACAGTTTCTGCCTATTGATGTACTGTCTTCAAAGCATGTATTGGGATGGATAACCGCATCTTTCCCTATTTTAACAGAAGGCTGAATAATTGTCATTGCAGGGTCCATGAATGTGACCCCTTTCGTCATCCATTTTAAAATAATTTTTTTATTCAATATGTCCGCCGCCTGAAAAAGTTCCGCTCTTGTGTTGACGCCGCGGACCTCTTCTGCCGGACATTCATAAGCCTCAACTTTCCTGCGGGCCTTAACAGCCTCCCTGACAATATCAGTGAGATAATATTCGCCCGAAGAGCTGTGCAGTCTCAGACTGCTGAGATAATCCATAACAGGAGGTTCAATAGCATAAATCCCCGCATTTAATTCCCTTGCCCTTGTTTTTTCATCTGAAGTTGCATGTTTGTCTTCAATTATCCCTGCAACCATTCCTGATTCATCACGCAGTATCCTGCCGTATCCCGACAAAGATTCATCAATAAAAAAACCGACTGATAAATCATTCCCGTAAGTCATGTGTTTTTTTAAAAAGGTCTTCAGCGTTCTGCCTGTTATTAACGGCGAGTCTCCGTTAATGACAACAGTTGTACAGCGGTTTATCCCCCTTAATGCCTTCTTTGCCTCTGTTAGCGCATTGCCGGTGCCAAGCAGTTTTTTTTGAAAAACAAACGACACAGACCTGTTTTTAATCTGCCGTTTTACCTCGTCTGCGCCGGAATTAACAACTATTACAATCTTCTTCGGCTTCAGCGCGGTTACGGCGTCAACCGCATACCGGATCATAGGCCTGCCCAAAACTTCATGCAGTACCTTCGGTTTAAGGGAGTTCATGCGTTTGCCGCGCCCTGCCGCAAGGATCACAGCGCATATGTTCATTTGTAAGAACCCGCCTTATCCAATGGAGGGCTTTCAGCAAGATAATCAGGCGTCACTATTCCGCCTGAGAGGATTATCTTTATTCCCTCGTCAACAGTGAGTTTTGTATAAAGAACTTCGTCCTCCTTAAAAAGCGCAACTGAGCCGAGATATAAATTGTTGGTAGGGATATATACCGCCTTAAGGCAAATTTCAGAGTCGCCTGCAGGTTTTAAACAGCATTCCTTTGTCAGAAAACCGAATGAATAAACGCCCATCCTCGGATATTCAATAATCACAAATTTTTTAAAGGCGCTTTTATTTTCCGGCGAAAAGGCGTCCACCATCTGCTTGATGGGCATGTATATGCCTTTGACAACCGGGATGTGCAAAAGCCATTTTTCTATAAGAGTCAAAACCTTTTTGCCGAATACATTGGTGGATATTATTCCTGCAAGGAAAATCAGCAGTATGATGGTTACAAATCCGAGCCCTGCCGTATGGAAGCCGAGGAGATTATCGTAAAACTGCCCGAGCAGACCGTCAACAATCTTGAAAAACCAGATAAGCACTGACAGGGTTACGGTTATCGGGATTAATACAAACAGACCCGCAATAAATTTCTTTTTAAATGTTTGTTTAAAAGTGATTTTCACTGAGTCCGGCATTGTTTAATGATACTGCTTTTATGGCGGGATTTTCAACCTGCTTCTTATTTCTCAGTAATTATACATAGCGACTTAATTTATGTCGCATAAGGCAACCTCTCTGTCATGCTGGCTTGTCCAGCATCCTTCTTCAGAGAAAGATTCCAGACAAGCTGGAATAACAGATAATTCGGCAATTATTATGTCGTTATGTATAAATATGAAAAGAACCAAAAAATTATTAACCCATTATGCATTACGCCTGCCGGCCGGCAGGCGTTACGGTCTTACTGTCCTACCACCGTAAAATTCCCACTGCTTACATTTTTAGATGGCGCGCTGTAATAAAGCGTGTTGTCGGGTTTTTTAATCTGCAACCCCATTTTATCAGGACTGCCATCAGTGATTGTTGCTGTAAATGTGTATCCGGAAACATTATTCACCTTGCCTGCGCCTGTAATCGTTGCAACGCCGCCTGAAACTGATATTCCTGTGATTGATGTGCTCACAAAATACAGCCTGGCGCGGGTATAGTAATAACTGAAAGTGCTTGTTCCCAATGAAGATGCATTTACATTAAGCGTTAAGCTGGCCCTGAATAAAGGAACAGGATAGTTGTTGCCTGAGCCTGAGGCTGTAATAACCGGCGTTGCAGGGTTGCAATCGTCATCTATGCCGTTGTTTGCAATCTCGGCTGCGCCGGGGTTGACTGCAGGATTACTGTCGTTACAGTCCACATCTGAGGTATAACCATCGTGGTCGTTATCTACAATTCCGCCGCATACAGGCCACACATAAAAGAAGTTGTACTTACTGCCGTCGTACACATCGCCATACCATAAATCAACAAACCACGCGGAGTTCGTATCGTAGGCGCTTGTAGTAGAAGTCCAGTAGAGGTCCGACTGCACATTTGTAAAAGGATGTTTTATCTGCAAAGAAGGGTTGAAACGCGAAAAGTCAATCAAACTGTAAAGCTCTTTTTTATTCGGAAGACGCCAGTCATTATGTCCCAGATAACTGCCGCTGTTCAGGCATGCTGCATAATCAAGCGCCTCCTGCCATGTCTTAGAGACTCCCGGATCACACGAAGAAGAACCCGGGGCATTGGCATCCTTGGTCCACATCAAACCCGTAAGGTTATCTGTAACTGTCCCCGTGCCGTTATCTGTAAATCTTGGATCGGGCCATGCAGCGCCCCTCTCAAGGTCTCCATCGTCTCCCGCAGAATAACTTATTGTCTGCCCTGTTTTAGGCAGTGAAATAACCCCGCCAGACTGTCCTGAACGCACTGGCAGGATGTAGCTGCTGTAGTCCTTACCGACAACAATCCCGTAGCCGTTCAGCATATCAGTGTATCTCGCAAAAAATGAAAGGTCGGCATCCGTAGTAGATGTCCAGTAGATGTCCGGCTGAATATTATAAAATCCCTGCTCGTTAAGCCATGACGCCGGATTCGGCTCGTTTGCATTCACAAGGCTTTTAAGCTCATTGACATTCGGCAAAACCCAATCCGTATAACCGCATAATCCGCCGATGCTGTTCAACTGAGCCGCATAATCCAGCGCTCCCTGCCACATCATCAGGTTATTAGAAAGATTTCCGTTTCTGGCCCACATTAAACCCGTAAGATTGTCTGTAATACAATCACCGCTCACAGTAAACCTCGGATTAGGCCATGCCTTCCCTGCCTGAATCTCCCCGTCCTGACCTGTGCCTGCGCAGGCAATCTCAGCGCCGTCTAAGGTATAACACTTTGTCTGCCCTGTCCGCGGAAGGTTAACTGTGCCGGCGAAGGCTGGAACAGACAGCAATACAACCAATAAAAGTCCTACAATTAAAATCATTGACCCGAAAATACCTTTAGATCTGTCATTCCCCGATTTAATCGGGGAATCCAGTCCTTTTAAAATGCTTCCCATAAATTTACGCATAGT
>JACRGX010000061.1 GCA_016212185.1 Nitrospirota bacterium | reverse complement strand
TTGGTTGTCTGCTGGTAATCCAGTATTGAGAGACATTCACGAATATATTTTAATTTTTTCAAAAGAATCTTTTTCAAGAAAAAGAGGAAGCAAAAAAGATACAATTGCGAAAGAAGATTTTCTTGAGTGGACAAAAAGCGTCTGGACATTTCCAGCAGTCTCTGCACGAAGTATTGGACATCCCGCTCCATTTCCTGAAGAATTACCACACAGATTGATTCAACTATATACTTTCAAGGGCGATGTTGTTTTAGACCCATTCTGCGGTAGCGGCACTGCTTGCCTTACTGCATTGAAAGATGACAGGCATTATATCGGATATGATATTGAACCTTCCTATGTTAAATTAGCAAACCAAAGAATTAAAGAACACTTAAATCAAGTGAATATTTTTGAAAATAAACAGCTTACTCCATAATAATAAAGAGATTTAATGTGTAACAAATCACTCCGGTTCACAATCTTATTTACCTGATTGAAAAAGTTGAACTGCCGTTTCCTGACAATTTTAAAGAATTTGGTATCCAATTAAATTAAGGTCAGCGCTCCTACGCGTTATCCGGAAGAATTAAAAATTCTCGTCAAAGAATATAATAAACAAAGAGCAGACGATATACTTAAAAATACAAAGGGGTTATTAAAATGGCTAAAAGAAAAATTAAAGAAGCAATAAAATATTTAAGGGATTTGTTGTATGAAAAGGGGCTTGAAATTAATAAAATAATACTATTTGGTTCTTATGCAAGGGGAAATTTCAGGGAAGACAGCGATATTGACGTGCTTGTGATTTCAAAGGACTTTAGCGGAAAGGATATCTTTGAGAGGGCAGGAATGTTAGGAGATGTAGAGTGGCGGTTAATAAAAAAATATTTGTTCCCTTTTGATATTATTACCATGTCTCCTGAGGAGTTTAAAAAAGGCGTCTCTCCTGTTTCCCAGTTTGCAAAAAGCGGAAAAGTAGTTTACGGCGAATAGAGTTCGCTGTTACTGCAAAAGAGAGGCGGCTCTTATAAAAAAGCCGCCTCTTTTTAAAACCCATATTTTTAGTTAAACCTATTTCTTCTTTCCCGTTTTCTTTGCGGCTTTTTCCTTGAGCACAGCCTGAGCCGCCGCGAATCTTGCAATCGGCACCCTGTAAGGCGAACAGCTTACGTAATTAAGCCCGATGCTGTGGCAGAATTCAACTGACTTGGGCTCTCCTCCGTGCTCCCCGCATATGCCGAGTTTAAGGTCTTTTTTGACCTTCCTGCCTTTTTCAACCGCCATGCGCATCATGGAGCCGACCCCCTCTGTGTCAATGGTGATGAACGGGTCGTCTTTTAATATCTTGTCTTCCACATAAAACGGCAGGAACCTTCCGGCGTCATCACGCGAAAGCCCGTAAACCGTCTGCGTAAGGTCGTTGGTGCCGAATGAATAAAAGTCTGCAACAGGCGCTATTTCGTCAGATGTTACACAGGCGCGCGGAAGCTCTATCATCGTCCCAACCGTATAAGGCACTTTTATCTTGTAGTCCTTTTGCACCTGCGTCGCAATGGAAATAACAGCCTTCTTCATTTTTATAAGCTCATTCACATGCCCGACAAGCGGAACCATTATTTCAGGAATCACCTTCACCTTATTTTTTGAAAGCTCACATGCCGCCTCCATGATGGCCTGAGCCTGCATCTCATATATCTCAGGATATGTCACGCCGAGACGGCAGCCCCTGTGCCCAAGCATGGGGTTAAACTCATGAAGAGATGCGTTCTTGGCTTTAAGCTGGTCAAAGGAAACACCCATATCATTTGCCAGTTCCATAAGGTCCTTGTCAGTGTGGGGAATAAATTCATGAAGCGGCGGGTCCAGAAGTCTTATGGTTACGGGGAGACCTTTCATAGCCTCAAATATGCCTATGAAGTCCCCCTTCTGCATCGGAAGGAGTTTTGCAAGCGCCTTTTTCCTGCCTTCAACCGTGTCTGAAAGTATCATCTCGCGCACGGCCTTTATCCTGTCGGGACCGAAGAACATATGCTCGGTCCTGCAGAGGCCTATTCCCTGCGCGCCGTAGTTTCTTGCCACAGCCGCATCATTCGGCGTATCTGCGTTGGTCCTGACCTTCAAAGTCCTCACCTTATCCGCCCATGTCATCAATTCCTTGTACCATTTATTATTTTCAGGGTCCGCAGGCATGAGGTTTAACCGCCCCTCGTAAACACGCCCCTTGGTCCCGTTTAATGTAATCCAGTCGCCCTCCCTGACAACCCTTCCGTTTACATGGATTTCTTTTTTCGGCAGGTCTATGTTCAGGGCGGAGCATCCGACAATACAGCATTTCCCCCAGCCTCTTGCGACAAGCGCCGCATGGCTTGTCATTCCGCCTTTTGCGGTAAGTATTGCCTCTGCCGCATGCATCCCGTGAACGTCCTCAGGCGAGGTCTCGTTTCTTACGAGTATCACCTTCTCGCCCTTTTTGGCCCACGCCTCCGCGTCGTCGGCGGTAAAAACCGCTTTTCCTTCAGCGCCTCCGGGGCCTGCCGGCAGTCCCTTTGCCAGCTCAACAGCCTTCTTTTCTGCGGCAGGGTCCACGCTCGGGTGGAGAAGTTCATCAATTTGTTCGGGCTTAACACGCATTATCGCAGTCTCTTTTGTAATTAATTTTTTCTTTGCCATTTCAACTGCCATGCGTATGGCTGACTGGCCGTTCCGCTTGCCGACCCTGGTCTGAAGCATCCAGAGCTTGCCGTCTTCAATGGTAAATTCTATGTCCTGCATGTCTGTATAATGATTTTCGAGTTTTTTCTGGTATGTGAATAATTCCCTGTATAATTTGGGCATGTTTTCTTCAAGCGACGAAAGATGCGCGGTGTCATCGGTCTTTCCCGCCTTGTTCACCGGATTCGGCGTCCTGATGCCTGCAACAACGTCCTCGCCCTGCGCATTGGGAAGCCATTCGCCAAAGAACATATTTTCCCCGGTTGCGGGATTGCGCGTGAAGGCGACTCCTGTCGCGGAATTATCGCCTGTATTGCCAAATACCATTGACTGGACATTAACTGCCGTTCCCCAGTGCTGGGGTATTCCTTCTATCTTGCGGTATGATACAGCGCGCTTTCCCATCCACGACTGAAATACCGCTCCTATGCCGCCCCACAACTGCTCCTGCGGGTCATCAGGAAAATCTTTTTTAAGTGTGTTTTTAATTATTATTTTAAATTCATTGCACAGAAATTTAAGGTCGTCAACCGAAAGGTCAGTATCGCTTTTATAGCCCTTTGCCTTCTTCACTTTTTCCATTGCGTGCTCAAGCTTCATGCGGATGCCTTCTCCGCCTTCAGGCTCAACGCCTGCCGCCTTTTCCATCACGACATCTGAATACATCATCATGAGCCTGCGGTAAGCGTCATATACAAAGCGTTCGTTGCCTGTCTTATTGATAAGTCCGGGAATCGTCTTTGACGTAAGCCCCACATTTAACACCGTCTCCATCATTCCGGGCATGGAACTGCGCGCCCCTGAACGCACTGAAACGAGAAGGGGGTCGTTTGGGTCGCCGAGTTTTTTCCCGATAATTTTTTCAACCCTAAAAAGCGCGGCATCCGCCTGCTTCTCAAGCTCTTTTGGATATTTGCGGTTATTTTCATAGTAAAGAGTGCATACTTCCGTGGTGATGGTAAATCCAGGCGGCACAGGAAGCCTCAGATTTTTATGCCCGGCCATTTCAGCAAGATTTGCGCCCTTGCCTCCAAGGAGATTTTTCATCCCCGCATTGCCGTCTGCCTTGCCGGCGCCGAAAAAATAAACATACTTTTTAGCCATAAAATCCTCCCGAGATAGTTATTGGTTATTCCTAATTTAAAATTTCAGATGCGCACAGTTTTTTATTTTACCATAAATGCATGTCATATATTTACCCTACGATCTTTGAAAAATCACCGAGTGAATTAAAGGCCTCTTTGACCGTTAAAAGCAGCGCCAGCCTGTTGGCCTTAACCGCAGGGTCTTTATCCATTACAAGCACTTTTTCAAAAAAATTATTCACAGGCTCTTTCAGCTCAAAAAGGGCATTGTAATTTTTCCATATCAGTTCTTTGTTTACATGCATAACGGCCTGATGCAGTTCTTTTTCCGCAGGCTCTGCGGGCATGTTTGCATTGAATTGCCCTGCCTTTATTTTTGCAAGGATATTATAAACCCTTTTTGCTGCTGTAACGAGTTCCGGGAAGCCCGGCGTCTCCCTCATGTCAGAAAGCGTTTCAACCCGCTGCTTTATATCCCTGATGCCGCCGCCCTTTGCGGAAAAAACCGAGTCTATGACGTCATAAGCATAGCCCTCATTTAAAAGCATTCCCTCAAATCTCTGATAGAAAAATTTCAGAATCTCCTCGTCAAGAGGCTTCCTTGCAGGAAGATATGCTTCAATGCCCTGCACTGCCTTGTCAACAATCTGCTCAAGGGGAACAACGAAGTCCTTATTGACAAGAATATTAATCACTCCCATGGCCTGACGCCTTAATGCAAACGGGTCTTCAGAGCCTGTTGGCGCAAGTCCGAGGAGAAAAAACGATGCAATATTATCAATCTTATCTGCAATGGAAATTATACTGCCGACTTCGCCTGAAGGCAGGACATCGCCTGAAAACCTCGGCAGGTAATGTTCATAAATTGCTGCAGCAACCTCATCGTCTTCGCCGGAATTCCCGGCGTAAACCATTCCCATATAGCCCTGAAGCTCGGGGAATTCCCTTACAACTCCGGTCACAAGGTCCGCCTTTGCAAGCATAGACGTCTTCAGGACATTTTCCTTTGCAGGCGTGCCGAGCTCATCACATATATATGAAGATAAAAATGCTATCCTCTCCGCCTTTTCATAAAGACTGCCGAGTTTTTCATGAAAAGTGACTTTATTTAATTTCTCAACATAATCCCACAAAGGCTTTTTCCCATCCTCATTGTAATAAAACCTCGCATCCTCAAGCCTGGCCTTCAAGACCCTCTCTGCGCCCCTTTTCACCGCAGCGGAATTTTCAGGCTTTGTATTGCTTACCAGAACAAAATGGGGCATCAGGTTTCCTGCCTTATCTTCCATGGAAAAATATTTTTGATGGCTCCTCATGACTGTGACGATAAGTTCTTTGGGAAGGGAAAGATAAGCAGGGTCAAAATTCCCCATGATAACCATCGGGTATTCAACAAGGAATGTTACTGTGTTTAAAAGTTCAGCGTCCTCATGGACTTTGCCGCCTGCTTTAGACTCAATTTTTTTTGTCTCATCAAGGATTATCCCCCTGCGCTCTGCCGGGTCGGCTATTATGCCGTTTTCCGCTAAGAGATTTTTGTATGATACTGGGTCGTTTATTACAAAAGGTCCCGGGGATATGAATCTGTGGCCAAAAGATTTATTACTGCTTTTTAATCCGTCAAGTTCAAAGGAGATTACCTCTGTGCCGAACATAGCCGTAATCCAGCGTATCGGCCGCGCAAATCTCAAGGTGCTGCCTCCCCATCTCATTGACTTAGGGAACTGAACAGAAGTTATAAGTTTTGGAAGCGCTTCAGAAAGCACATTTATGGTTTCCCTGCCTGTTTCGCTAATCGTGACTGACAGATATTCGCCGCGTTCAGTCCTGACGGTCTTTAATTCCTTCACATCCACGTTGCAGGATTTTGCAAAACCGATAGCAGCCTGCGTCGGATTGCCTTTTTCATCAAAGGCAATTTTTTTAGGGGGACCTGCGATCTCTTTTGTCCGGTCTTTCTGTTTTTCAGAGACATCTTCAATAAATAACGCGAGCCTTCTCGGCGTAGCGTATTTAGAGACATTTCCAAAATCTATGGCGGAGTCTTCAAAAAATTTTACAAGCCCATCCTTCAGGGATTTCACCCCGTCAGGGATAAACCGGGCAGGAATTTCCTCAGTGCCGATTTCTATAAGTAAAGGTTTCATAATTAATATTGTTCAAGATTGTTCAAACAGTTCAACTTTAAACAACTTAAACTATTAATCTTCCCTGTGGCAAAACCACAGGGAATCTAATGTAAGGAATTTCTTTATATTATTCGCTCGCTATCCATTTTAAACAAATTTGAACTGTTTTTTAAGAGCGGGAATCCCATTTCCTCGCGCAGTTTCAGATAGCCCTCAGCGCACTGTTTTGCAAGGTTCCTTACCCGTGCGATATAACCCGTTCTTTCAGCCACGCTCAGAGCTCCCCTTGCATCCAGCATGTTAAACGCATGTGAGCATTTCAGGCAGAAGTCATACCCCGGGAATATCAGCCCCTGCCTGATAAGCCGCAGGGATTCCTTTTCGTACATTTCAAAAAGCCTCAGATGCATGTCGGTGTCAGCCTCGTCAAAATTATATTTTGAAAATTCCACCTCTGTTTCGTGATGAATATCCCCATAACTTATTCCGTCAGTCCATCTGAGGTCAAAGACATTATCAACCTCCTGAAGATACATGGCTATGCGCTCAACCCCGTATGTAATCTCTGCGGATACGGGCTTCAGTTCAAGGCCTCCGACCTGTTGAAAATATGTAAACTGCGTGATTTCCATTCCGTCAAGCCAGACCTCCCACCCAAGCCCCCATGCGCCGAGCGTAGGGGACTCCCAGTCATCTTCCACAAAACGTATATCGTGTTTCTGAACGTCAATGTTTATTTCGGATAAACTTTTAAGGTAGATGTCCTGAATGTCGGACGGGGATGGTTTCAGTATAACCTGATACTGGTAGTAATGCTGGAGCCTGTTTGGGTTTTCTCCGTATCTTCCGTCTGTCGGTCTTCTTGAAGGCTCAACATAAGCGGCGCGCCAAGGTTCAGGCCCTATGACCCTGAAAAAAGTAGCCGGGTTAAAAGTCCCTGCGCCGACCTCAATATCATAAGGCTGATGTATCACACATCCGTAGCGGGACCAAAAGGCATGAAGTTGTAAGATTAACTCCTGTAAATACAATTAGGTATCTTCCGTCTGCATGGGATTATGTCGCTTTACTTTATATAATACTGTTTCAGGGGATTAAAATAAAGAAGTATTAAAACTTTGTCAAATAAAAAATTCTCTCGTTTATTATTTGTTTTCCTTATGTTATTATTCATCGTGTAAATTTTCTTGACAATTACATTTTTCTGAGGTACACTGAAATTATATTAGTCTAATTGCAATTTAATTAGCATATTTTATATACTTAAACACACTTAAAATAAACTATGCAAAGATTAGATGTCAGATGTCAGGTTAACCTCCCTGTAAATGTTATTTTAGACAATATCACCGGCAGGGGAATGGTTGAAAAGAAGGCTAAGTTTTCCGAACTTAGCCTTAGCGGCGCATATCTTGACTACCCTCATCCTCAGCCCGGCAATAAAATCATAGGGCTTAAGTACGAACTTCCGAAGTACGGCGAATTTGAAATCATGGGAGAAATCGTAAGAAAAGACCAAAGCGGAATTGCCGCAAAATTTTATAACGTAAATAGAGACGCCAAGTTAAAACTCTGGGATTATATCAGGGAAAATATAGGAGAAAAAACAACCTGCCCGTATTGCAGTGTTGAAAATGTCCGCAAGCTCAGGACCTGCAATTCCTGCGGCTGGAATCTGAATTTTCACTCTCCTCACTACTTCCTTGAACACGAAAAAGAATCATTCCTTAACAGGCTCGGCACAAGGTGCAGTTCATTCACTCTGGAGGACATCTGTAAGGTGCTCAATTTCATAGATGTTGAAATCCTGAAAGTCGGGAAATGTCTGGATATCAATGAAGAATTCGTAGGCTCAAGCAGGCCGATGCTTGAGGTCTTCTCTATGATAAGAAACGTAGCCACAACAGACCTGCCTGTAGTCATAATCGGCGAAAGCGGGACAGGAAGGGAAATGACCGCCTCTGCCATTCATGAAAGAAGCCTGCGCAAAGACAAGCCTTTTGTCCCGATAAACTGTGCGGCAATTCCCGAAGACCTCCTTGAAGCTGAGCTTTTCGGCTATGAAAAAGGCGCATTCAGCGCAGACCGCAACAACAACAGGACAGGCAAGATTGAATACGCAAACGGCGGAACGTTGTTCCTTAATGAAATTGAGGCGCTCACACCGGACATACAGCCGAGGTTTTTAAAGTTTTTTGATAACAAAATCATTGAGAGGATTGGCGCAAAAACCGGAATAAAGGCAGATGTGCGGCTTATAGTCTCAGCTTCTTCAGATACCAGGTCAACCGCATCAAAAGGCTACTTCGGCAGCGACCTCATTTCCATGCTGAATACATTTAAAATAAATCTTCCGCCTGTCAGTGAAAGAGGAGACGATAAGATAATTCTCGCAAGATATTTCCTGAACAAATTTTCCAAAGAGATGGGCGTATCAAAAATATTTTCAAGGGATGCCGTTGATGCAATAAAAAATTATGACTGGCCCGGAAATGTCAGAGAGATAATAGCCAAAGTGAGAAAATCAATTGTGGTTTCCGCAGACCAATACATAAATCCTCAGGATCTGGACCTGCATCTTCCGCATTTCGGAGCCGACGGATATATTGCCACTCTGAGAGACGCAAGAGATACTATTGAAAAACAAAAGCTGATTGAAGCGCTTGTCACATGCAATAACAATATCACAAAAGTAGCAAAGGCGCTCGGTATCAGCCGCCCGTCCGTATACAGCCTTAAGAAAAAATTCGGCATCTGACTCTTCAATCTGTTATTCCGAATGAAGAATCCCTTTTTACAAGCATTAGGCATAATGTCTTTGTAAAAATAGCTTTTCCCTCAGTGATTAAAGTATAATTATCAAATGAACTCAGGTCAAAAAATGAAGTTTTTTCCATTAATATTTCTGTTCTCAGCTATTTGCCTTGCATCATGCGCTGCACTGCGCACAACTGCGCCGCAGGTAAAGACAGAAGAAAAGCCGCCTGAAGAAGTGAAGAAAACACTTACTCCTGCGGAGCAGGGAGAAAAGGCATTTAACCTGTTCACTGAGATACTCACCTTCACTGAAACCGGCGACAGAGAGGCGGCGCTTCCAAAAATAGAGGCAACATATCTTAAGATAATCGCAGAATATCCTGATACACCACTTGCGCAGGAAAGCTACTGGCGGCTGATTTCAATCTATATAAATGACTATACGCCTCCGCAGTATGAAAAGGCTGAACCCCTTTATTATGAATTTTTGCAAAAATACCCGGGTTCTGGAATGAAAATCCCTGTGGAAGATACCCTGTCGCAAAGCTACCACAAAAACGCTAAATGGGAAAACCTTCTTGCTATACATGCGCAGGCAGTTGATGAATACCGTGAAAAAGGCAGGATTTCCTCACCCGAGCCGTTGTTCATGTATGCGGAGGCAAAGCTCCACACAGGGAGCATTGAAGATGCTGAAAAATACTATAAGGCTGTCATTGATTCCTTTCCAAATTCCTTAAGGGCAACTGTTTCAAAAAAGAGACTTGAAGGCATAACTAACAAAAGGGCAAAACAGCCGTAATGTTAGATCTCTCAAACATTCTCAGACAGCTTGCAGTATCAGCGCTTCCGATACTTATAGCGATAACATTTCACGAGGTGTCTCACGGCTTCGTCGCCAACAAACTCGGCGACCCGACCGCCAGATTAATGGGCAGACTCACGCTTAATCCGCTCGCGCATATTGATCCCGTAGGCACAATAATCCTGCCTTTCATGCTGCTTATTGTCACTAACGGCCAGTTTGTTTTCGGATATGCAAAACCGGTCCCGATTAATCCCATGAATTTTAAAGATTACAGAAAGGGCATGGCTGTTACGGCGGCCGCAGGTCCTGCAACAAATGTCATCCTTGCAATTTTAAGCCTGCTTATCCTCAAGGGCCTTATCATCCCTGCAAATCTGGTGGTTTCTCCGGGCCTCAGTTCTTCCGTGCTCACACCTTTAACATTAATGTTTACATCCAGCATCATAATTAACGTAGTTCTTGCATCATTTAACTTAATGCCGATACCGCCTCTTGACGGAGGCAGGGTGTTTATCGGCTTACTGCCCCATAAGCATGCCGTTTCATACGGCAGGATTGAGCCGTTTGGATTTATAATTGTCATTGCCCTTATTGCCACAGGCCTTGCGGATTATTTTGTAATGCCGCTTGTAAATATTTTCCTTACGTTGTTAAAATTATTTTAGGATTACAATTAAAATATGTTCAACTAGTTTAAATCGTTTAAGCCGTTCAAGATTGAACCATTTAAACAACTTTGAACAATCTTGAACAAGAAGTTAGATTGAACAATGTTAAACTATCCGTTCCTTTTGTTATTGAACAATTTAAACAATGTTGAACAATGTTAAACTATCCGTTCTTTAAAGGAGAATAAAATTTGTCCAAACAAAGAGTGTTAAGCGGGATGCAGCCCAGCGGCAGGCTGCATATTGGAAATCTTGCCGGCGCCCTGCAAAATTGGGTTAAACTGCAGGATAAATATGATTGTTATTATTTTGTAGCTGACTGGCATGCGCTTACATCACAGTATGCCGAGACATCACAGATAAGGGACAACATACAGGACCTGCTTGTCAACCTGCTTGCCGCCGGTCTGGACCCTGAAAAGTCAACTATATTTATCCAGTCTTCTGTTCCCCAGCATGCCGAACTGCATGTCCTTCTGTCAATGATAACGCCATTGGGGTGGCTTGAACGCGTACCTACGTATAAGGAAAAACAGGAAGAAGTGAAAGACAGGGATTTAGCCACTTACGGATTTCTCGGTTATCCCGTGCTTCAGTCCGCAGATATATTAATCTACAAAGCCAACTATGTGCCGGTCGGCATAGACCAGATGTCCCATCTTGAGATAACGAGAGAAATTTGCAGAAGGTTTAATTTCCTCTACGGCGAAACCTTCCCTGAACCCGAAGGGCTTTTGACGGAGTTTCCAAAAGTGCCGGGCCTTGACGGCAGAAAGATGAGCAAGACTTACGGCAACTGCATTTATCTGTCTGATACCCCCGAAGAAGTTGCACAAAAGATAAAGACAATGCCGACTGATCCGCAGAGGGTAAGACGCACTGACAAAGGCGACCCTGAACTTTCACCCGTGTTTCAGCTTCATAAAATTTATTCAACAAAAAAAGAACAGGATGAAGTTGCAGAAGGCTGCCGCACCGCAGGGATTGGCTGTCTTGACTGCAAGACAATCTTGATTAAAAATCTTTTAAAAGTATTGGAGCCTATATGGGCTAACCGCAAGAGACTCATGGAAAAACCAGATGTTATAAAAGATATTGTCCAGTCCGGAACTGAAAAAGCAAGGAAAACAGCCCAAGAAACAATAAATGAAGTTTACAAGGCAATTAAGCTCTACAACTTAAAGTAGTTTATTTAATAAATAGCATAACTTCTTGAATTTAAATATTTTTATAAAATAAATTTTCACATTAAAAATTTTTGTAGACAAGACCAAATCAGATTGTTATAATTAAACCAGCTTCCTGAAGCAGCACCTTGCAGATTAAGTAACAAACAAGAAGATCGTCATAAAGGCATTAGTGTTTTAATTTCGTTTATCAGGATTTCTCAGGTGGATTTCTTAGCAGCATGGCGGCTGATCCGAACCCCTGGGTTTTAGTCAGGCATCAGCCTGACAGAAAAAGGCGTCCTGCATTGTCAGGGCGCCATTTTTTTGCACATTGAGTCTTATCGGGAGATAACATGCAACTTGCGGAAAAGTTTATTGAAGAGGCGGCAAAATACACAACCGGCTTAATCTCAACATGGGGATACCCCGGTGTATTTATTTTAATGGCAGCCGAGTCCACCATGGTCCCCTTGCCAAGTGAACTGGTAATGCCTTTTGCAGGCTATCTTGCATATACAGGGGAATTCAATTTCTTTTTTGTTTCATTTATATCCGCTCTGGGCACCATATTCGGCTCGCAGGCGTCTTATTTCATAGGCAAATACGGCGGCGAGCCTTTTTTGGAAAAATACGGCAAATATCTGCTTATCAACAAAAAAGACCTTGACTGGACTCATCACTGGTTTACAAAGCACGGTGAAAAAACAATCTTTATAAGCAGGTTTGTTCCTGTTGTAAGACACCTGATTTCAATCCCTGCAGGAATTGCTGAAATGAACCTCAAGCGTTTTACCATATTTACCTTTTTAGGCGGCTTCCTCTGGAACACATTCCTTGCGTATCTCGGCTACCTTTTAGGACAAAACTGGACCTTGGTGCACAAATACACAAAGCCGTTCAGCCACGCAATGGTTGTAGTGCTTATTGCAGGGGTAATATACTTCGTTTACAAGCATCTGTATAAAAAATAACAAAACCTCACCCCTGCATCGCCTCGTCAACCATCTCAACCATATGCACTATGTCAATATTAAGATTACCCATTCTTTTAATATTCTCAAGCTGCATCATGCATCCGGGGCAGGAGGTCACAAGCGTTTTTGCGCGCGTATTGGAAATGCTTTCAATCTTTTTGCTCCCTATTTTTTCTGAGAGGCTCCTGAAGCTGACGCTGAAAAAACCGCCGAAACCGCAGCAGTCCCCTGCATCCTGCATTTCAACGAATTCAGCGCCTTCAATATTTTTCAGAATTTCACGCGGCTCGTTCCTTATGCCCAGCCCGTAATTAAGATGGCACGGGTCATGGTATGTAATGGCTCTGGGACTAATCTTAAGCCCCTTAAGCATACCGTTCTTAATAAAGAATTCATTGACATCCATAATTTTTTCAATGCTGCCGCCTATCAGCAGGGGATATTCCTTTCTTATCACCATAGTGCAAGTCGGGCACATGGAAAGTATTGCCTCAGCCCTGATTTTATTGAAAAGCCCTGTATTTTTTTTCGCAAGCGCTATTGCATTCTCTTCAAGTCCCATGGCCCTCATGGGAGAGCCGCAGCAGACCTCGCCTTTAAGCACAATCACCTCATACCCCTTTGCAAGAAGGATGTTCAGAAGGCTGTCGCCAAGGTGCGGGTGAAAATAATTAACGCTGCATCCTGCAAAGATTGCCACCCGGCCTATCCTTTTTGTATTTTTATAAACCTGTGCGCTGTTTTTAAAAGGGACGCGGGCTATTTCAGGAATATACGGCAGTCTGCCCGTTCTGTAAAGCGGATGATATAAAATTTTCTGCAGACTGCGTAAAACAAAGAAAACAGAATTCATCATGGGAAGGGAAAATTTCACAGCCTTCCTGAGCAGACGCCCCCTGCCGTAAAAATCTTTAAGCTTAATCCTTCCGTGATATATTGTCTCTAAAATATCAATGCCGGTCGGACATTGGTCCTTGCATGCGCCGCAGAGAATACAGCTGAAAATTTTTTCGGAAAGTCCTCCGGTGGGTTCAAGCCTGTCAGCATTAACCGCCCCTAACATTGCCACCCTGCCGCGGGCGCCCATTGCTTCATCAAGGAACGTCAGGTATGTGGGACACAGCGCTTTACATGCGCCGCACCTTACGCATTTAAAAAGTTCTTTGCTGTACTGGAGTTCATTCATTCAGGCTTCCGCTTCTGAAGCCCTGAAGGTCCAGTGCAACATACTTAAAACCAATCGTCTTGAAAAAATCAACAGTCTGCATGCGTGTCTCATTATTTTCAAAGACTGCCATATCTTCAGGAATAACCTCAATCCTCACTATATCGCCGTGGTGTCTCACCCTGAATTCTTTCAAACCGAA
Source organism: Nitrospirota bacterium (assembly GCA_016212185.1). NCBI lineage: Bacteria > Pseudomonadati > Nitrospirota > Nitrospirota bacterium. Next base: position 56,367 of record JACRGX010000061.1, on the reverse strand, counting down.
TTTCCTTAGAAACTCTTCAGCTTTCGCAACCATTTGCAGATTTTCAGCAGTAATTTTATGACCGTAGGGAAAGCGCGATGCAAGGCACGGGGCCGCAGGCTTATCCCAGGTCGCAAGCCCGAGTTCAAAAGAGATGTCCCTTATTTCTTTTTTGGTAAGCCCTGCCTCAAGCAGCGGGCTTCTGACGCCGGTCTCAGCCGCGGCGCGCCTGCCGGGCCTGTGGTCATACCTGTCATCTGCATTAGTGCCGTCAAGAATATTGGGAAACCCTTCTTCAATTGCAATCTTCTGCAGCTTGCAGAACAGCTCTTTTTTACAGTAGTAGCACCTCTCAGGAGGATTGCTTGCAAAATTTTCGTCCTGAAGCTCTTTTGTCTCAATTATCCTGTGCGGTACGCTGAGAGAAACCGCAACTTGCTTTGCAAATAAAAGTTCATCGCCCGGAAGGCTTTCTGAAACTGCGGTTACGGCAAGAATGCGCTGAAGCCCTGCCATAGAAGCAGCCTTTAAGACGAGCGTGCTGTCAGCGCCTCCTGAAAAAGCGATTACAGCGCCGTCCATCGGTTTGATTATGTCTATTAATTTTTCTATTTTGCCGTTCATAGCCAGAAAGAAATAGTTCAAAATTGTTCAATATGGTTCAAAAAGTTCAAAAGTTCAATCTTGAACCATTTAAACAACTTTGAACAATCTTGAACAATTTTAATTACGCCGTTGTTATCTCGTAATATTCCTGATGGAAATTCTTATCAGCCTTGATTATCAGCTTCAGTGAATAGGTCTTTTCAATCTCGTCAACGCCTTCCCTTTCCTCTTCATAGAAAAGGTCTGCTACCTGAGGATGCACGGTTACAATTATCTTGCCGTTCTTCTCATCTGAACCTATTTTCCTTAATTCCCTGAATATCTCATAACAAACGGTTACCGGGGATTTTACAAAACCCTTTCCCTCGCAATAAGAACAAGGCTCGCAGAGAGACCTTCCAAGGCTCTCCCTCACCCTTTTCCTTGTCATTTCAATAAGCCCTAACTCAGAAACCTGAAGTATTGTGCTTTTTGCGCGGTCTTTAGTCATGGCCTCCTGAAATGCGGTAAACAGCTTCTTTCTGTTTTCCTCTTTTTCCATGTCAATAAAGTCTATGATTATTATGCCGCCCAGATTTCTGAGCCGTATCTGATACGCAATCTCTTTTACAGCCTCAAGGTTGGTCTTAAGTATTGTATCTTCAAGCGTCACCTTGCCGACGTATTTCCCTGTATTTACATCTATTGCAATCAGCGCCTCTGTCTGGTCAATAAGGATATATCCGCCTGATTTGAGCCACACCTTCCTGCCGAGCGCCTTGGGTATTTCAAGCTCAATGCCGAAGAAATCAAAAATAGGTTCGGGGCTGTCATAAATCTCTATCCTTGATATAAGCTTCGGGAAATAGGTATTAACAAAATCAACGACTCTTTTATACTCAGCCTTTGAGTCAATAATTACCCTGTTCACAGAATGCCCGAGCAGGTCCCTCACACCTCTGAGCACAATGTCAAAATCATTGTAAAGGATATGCGGTGCGCCGACTTTGTCCTTCTTCTGCTGAATATTCTCCCATAATAACATCAGAAATTCTATATCTTTTTTAAGCTCTTCTTCAGTGCATCCTTCGCTTGCCGTCCTCACAATAAGGCCGAAACCCGGACGCTTAATGCTGTTGACGATTTCCTTGAGCCTCGTCCGCTCATTCTCATCAAGAATCCTTCTTGAAATTCCGATATGCTCAACCCCGGGCATAAGCACAAGATACCTTCCCGGAAGGGTTATATACGACGTCACCCTTGCGCCCTTTGTGCCGATGGAATCTTTTGAAACCTGCACAACAATGTCCTGCCCTTCCTGCAAAAGCTCTTCAATCTTTACCAGATGGGGCGGAAATACATCTGTTATATCCTCGCCAAACAGGGAATAGTCAAAATTTGAATACACATCGGCAACATGCAGGAATGCGGCCTTTCCGACTCCCAGGTCAACAAATGCAGACTGCATGCCCGGCAGGATTTTCACAACCTTGCCTTTATAAATATTGCCTACCGGACTAATATCCTTTTTCTTTTCAAAGTACAGCTCGGCAAGCTGGCCTGACTCAAGCAGCGCCAGCCTCGTTTCTTCCCTGTTTACGTTCAACACTATATCATTAGCCATGCTTTCTCCATCTCTCTTTCGGTCATTGAAGGCTTATCTGATTGTTTTTGTCTTTCGGCATGAATACCGGTCCTTTTTATCTCAAGCCCATACAACTCGTCTTTTGACAACCGGAAAACAGCTTCAAGTATTTCATAAAGCCTTACTTTTGTCCCGCCTGCATCCTTCATAGCAAGCCTTAAAATTCCATCACCCATGTCCGCCCCTTCAACCATCTGCCTTATATCAATTGTCCTTCCTTCTCTTGTTATCAGATGCTGAGAGCTCTGCATAAAGTTCAGGAGCAAGTCCCTGTTCAAAAGCGTCTTGTCAGATATTATTTCATATTCGTATTTAAAAATAAAATCATCATTTATTTTTACCCTGACTCCAAGCGCCAAAGCGCGTACAATCCTAAGCCCTTCCGGAAGCACAGCATTCACCTTTGAAATAATTTCACCCGTATTCACAGGGGCATAAACCTCTGCGTCAAAATATTCATTGAGCCCTTCAATGCCGACAGAAAGCGCAGGTCCGAATGATACCTTTGGAAGCGGATGAAAACCATTCGTATAAGTTAGCGGCACTCCCGCCCTTTTCATTGCCCTGAGAAGCGCCCTGACCACTTCAAGGTGTGAGAGATAACGCAGCGCTCCGGTCTTTGAAAAAACCATTCTTATCCGGATTGGTAATGCGTGATGTGTGTCCGTACGGCAGGAAGGCATAATGTCTGACTGCCGTACGTTATATTCTGACTCCTGACTCCTGACTCCTAACCCCTGAATCTTTTCTCCGCATCCCAGCCCGCAGTTGTGACAGACCTGCCTGCAGTTTTCAGTCGTATGCTCCTTAAACGCATTTTGAAATTCATTCATCAGAAATTCTTTTGTAACATCAGTATCAATAATATCCCACGGCAGCTTATCATCAAGTTCATACTCTCTTTCAGCCCGGCTCATTATATCAATGCCTGTCATTTCAGCCGCCTTAAGCCACTTCTGAAAATCAAATGTCTCAGACCACCCGTCAAAGGTACAGCCGAGCTTCCATGCGGTCTCAACAAGCAATGCCATATCCGAATCTCCCCTTGACAGCGCCGCCTCAAGAAGGCTTACTTCAACATGCTGTCCCTTGAAATTAAATCCGCCCCTCTGCAATGTATTCCTGAGATAATCCTGCCTCTTTCTTAATTCTTTAAAAGGCATCTGTCCAAGCCATTGAAACGGAGTATGCGGCTTAGGCACAAAGGCGGAAATGCCGACATTGATATTTACACTGCGCTTTGTTAACTCCCTGCCTTTCCTTGAAGCGTGCCTTACCATGTTCATTATCCCTTCTATATCATGCTCTGTCTCAGTGGGAAGCCCTATCATGAAGTACAACTTTATATTTTTCCATCCGGCGCTGAAAAGCCTCTCAAGAGCCGCATCATAATCCGTATCTTCCAGATTTTTGTTGATTACATTTCTGAGTCTTTTTGTTCCTGCCTCAGGCGCTATTGTAAAGCCTGTTTTTCTGACGCTTTTTATTTCATCAAGCACATCCCTGCTGACAGAGCCTACCCTTAATGACGGCAGTGATATAGCAATGCGCTGATTTAAAAATACCCTGTTAAATGTCTTTATCAAAGGCAAAAGACAGCTGTAATCCCCTGTGCTCAGCGATGTAAAAGAGACCTCTTCATACCCTGTGTTTGCGATTAATTTATGGGCCAGCGATAGGATTTTTTCCGGACTCCTCTCTCTTACAGGTCTGTAAATTATTCCCGCCTGGCAAAAACGGCAGCCTTCAGCGCAGCCCCTTGCCACTTCTATGGCAATCCTGTCATGCACAATAGAGTTAAAAGGCACTACAGTCGCCTCAGGGAAATGCGCCTCATCAAGATTTTCAACAATCCTTCTCTTTATTCTCCGCCTGTCCGGTTTGTGCACTGCCGGAACATAAACACCCTCCAATTCCGAAAGCGCCTTTAATAATTCATCCTTACTTCTGAATTCTGAATTCTGAATTCTGAATTCCTTTCTTTGTCTCTGTCCCCTGACCCTTTCATAAACATCTATAATTTCCTTTACAGCCTCTTCCCCGTCTCCTATGACAAACGCATCTATGAACGGCGCAAGAGGCATAGGGTTCGCCGCACACGGACCGCCTGCAATTATAAGCGGATATTCATCGCCTCTGGCTTCCGCCCTGACAGGAATTCCGCCAAGGTCCAGCATATTTAGCACATTTGTATATGAGAGTTCATATTGAAGGCTGAAACCGACAATATCAAAATCCTTTAAAGGCCTCCTGCTTTCAAGCGATGAGAGCAGTTCCCCCTTCTGCCTCAGATATTTTTCATAATCAATCCACGGCGCAAAGACCCTTTCCGCAGAGGCATATGGGATATTGTTTATTATTGAATATAAAACCTTAAGCCCCAGATGAGACATCCCGATTTCATAAGTGTCCGGAAAGCATAGAGCCGCCTTCACCCGCGCCTCCTGACCCTTACGGATAATATTGACCTCACTGCCAGCGTACCTGCTTGGTTTTTGAAAGTGTGCGATATTCATGAACATTATTCATTATCACACAGGGTATTGTTTAAAATCAATTTCATTGAAGAAAATTCCCCTTTGAAAAATTTAATAATAGTGGTAGAATTATTAATATGGACGACAGAAGGCGCGCTAAGCGAATTGTTATTAAGCTGAAAGCGGAGATTGTCACTGAAAGTCAGGGAAATAATATAGGATATTTAGAAAATCTTTCAGAGGAAGGCATATACATGATAAGTGCGCCTACAAATCCTATGATTGATTTTCAGCCCGGGACGATATTTGATTTAAAATTTCAGCTTTCTTCAGGTCAAAAAGTAAACCTCCACTGCAAAGTTAAATGGTCCTTTAAAACCCCGCCCCACGGATTAACAAACAGCATGGGGCTGGAAATCATTGACCCGCCCAAAGAGTATAAAGAGTTATTGAACACGCTGTAGCACGCCCCTGTTTTACACAAAAAACTTCATCTTTATTGACCGCAGAGACAATATGTGGTAGTCTGTGAGAAGGGAAATCCAGAAAAAAGGAGGAAGCTATGATATCAAATGCTGAGATCATTCCGGGTATTATTGCCATGATAAGCAGTCTAATTGCAATGGTCATGTTAAGCAGGGTCATCCCAATAATCGGCGGAAGTATCGGCCGTATGATTAAGATGATGGTTACAGGCATTTTCTTTTCAGTTTTTCTTCATGCAGGGTTTGAGCTTGCCGCAGGATTCGGATTAATAAGTGAAGGTTCGCTTATGATTATAATGGGAATACTTATTACAGCAGGGGCAATTGCATTCATTGCCGCCGGAAATATAGGGATAAAATCTCTCAAATGACAACTGAGGAAATCTACATAGAATTACTTACTGAAATAATTAAAAGCAAAAAGAAGCTGTTCGGGGATTTAGCTGTAAATAAAATCCGCCATATAAAAAATCTCTTTGTAGATATTAATGAAAATGTCACCTCTATTTCAGGAGATCCGGAAATAATTCTAAGGGAAGTTCTGCGGGAATACAGAAAACTATCAGGAGAATTTTCAGAAATTTTAGCTAAGGTTATAATGATTAGAATAATGCAGAAATATCCTGAATTTAACCTGCCTGAAGAATTTTATAAGTAACGTAAAAAGCGGAACTGATCCCGAGGGATCGGGACGACCTGTTGAATGCCATTTATTTCCAAGCCAAGCCTGTATTTCATCTGATGTCAGATAGTGCTTGATACTGCTTGAGAATTTCAAACTTAGGGGATAACATCTTATCCGGTGTTATCCCTTCTTTTCCCTTGTCAAACATACAAAAACTATACAATTAACTGTTATGGTTGACATAATTATCTCATAGGTATAATATACCATTAATGAAAGCGGATTTAATAAGGTCTGAAAAAATTATAGATGAGCTTGAAAACACTATTGAGATTAAGATGTGGAAATTACCAGAACCCACAGAGGACAAACCGCATGGCTATAAATATTCACTGGTTTATGTTGTAAATGAAGTAAGGGTGATAGGCTATGACAATGCAGAAGGCAAAGGAGACCACAGGCATGTAAAAGAAAGGACTGGGGCTTATAAATTTGTCAGCCTTAGAAAATTGGCATATGACTTTTATAATGATGTTGAAAAATACAAGAGAGGTGAACTATGAGAGTAAAAAAAATCAAGATAGGCATTAAGGACATAAAAACAGCACTTGATGATTTTGTAAAGACCGGCGAGGCTATTGCAAGAGGAGAAAAAGTAAAGAAGGAAACAGGTGTTTACTTCACCACGTTTACAGCGTTTAGAAAGGTTATGACCCCTAAAAGGCTTGAACTCCTGCACATCATCAAGATAAAAAAACCTTCTTCACTCAATGAACTTGCACGGATGGCAAAAAGGGATGTTAAGAATGTGGTTGATGACGTGAAGTACTTGGAGCGTATCGGACTGATTGAAAAGAAAGCAGAAAATAATAAGACAGCACCTATCATAAGGTATGACAAGATAGCGTTAGAAATAGCGGTGTAAAAAAGATTAAAGTAGAGCTAATCCCGAGAAGTCGGGACGCTCTCCACAAAATCTTTCAGGAAATATTTGGTGGAGCTGAACGGGATCGAACCGTCGACCTCTTGAATGCCATTCAAGCGCTCTCCCAACTGAGCTACAGCCCCTTAAAAACAGTGAACAGTTGACAGTTAACAGTGTAGAGTTTGAAATAATAACAGCTATCTTAAAGCAGTGTCAACCTTCGCCGTAAATTTTTTTCATCTCAGCCGTGTATTCACTGCCCTTTTCGTAGATATAAAGCGGCGGAGCAATCTTAAGCCACGCGCCTGAGCCTTTGACTGCCTCAATCAAGACCATCTTTGCCTCTTCGCCCGCCCGTGAATGCACGAACCTCAGTCTCTTAGGCTCAAGGCGCGCCTTTTGTAGGAGAACAATTACTTCCACAAGCCTGAATGGATGATAAATCATAAAAAAGCTGCCGGCATTTTTTATAAGATAAGCGGCAGTGTCAATTAATTCAGGCAGGGTTATTTTTATCTCATGCCTTGCAACTGCGCGTTCTTCGTCCGTGCTTAAACGTCCTGATCTGGTTTTTCTAAAGGGCGGATTGGAGAATGCAAAATCAAATTTTCCGGAAGGGAATATTTTTTTAAGATTTCTTATGTCTTCATTCATGACCTCAATCCTGTTGCTTAGCCTGTTCAGTTTAACATTTTTCTCCGCACACCCGGCAAGGGGCTCCTGCAATTCTACTGCGGTTAATTTTATATTCTTATTCCTTTTTGCAAGGAGCATTGATATAATCCCTGAGCCTGCGCCAAGCTCTATGCCTCTGCAACGGCTTTTACAGTAAATAAAATCCTCAAGCAAAAGCGCATCAACGCTGAACCTGTAGCCGGTTTTTGCCTGGAAAAGTTTTATATATTTAATGCTGTCGTATGTCTCGTCGGGTTTGGGTTTCATTCTATCCGTATAGATAATAAAGACATATGTGCCTTTATCTGAATTTATTAATTTCAGCCAGCACGCCTGTCACTTCCCCAAAACTATCTATCATAAAATCCGCATCTTTCAGCATATCCCTTTTGCGGAATCCGTACGTGACAGCGATAATTTTTATCCCGGCGGAATGCGCTGATTCAACATCGTAATTGCTGTCTCCTATCATAACCGCCTCTTGCTTCGGCACGCTCAATCTTTTTAAAACCTCCAGCACCGGCACTGGTGAAGGCTTGTTTTCAGCAACGCTGTCGCTGCCAAGCACAACCTCAAAAAATTTTGAAAGACCAAGTCCTTCAAGAACGCCTTTGGACAGCGCCTCGCGCTTGTTGGAGATAACTGCCTTTTTATAATCTCCAAGTTTTAAAAGCGTTTCATTTACACCCGGATACGGCTTTGTATTATCCAAAAGATGCGCAGTGTAATATTCAAGAAACCTGTTGAGCGCTATTTTGACAGCAGAAAAATCCCCCCGCCCCCCCTTTTCTAAAGGGGGGTTAGGATGGATTAAATCTCCAGCAAGTACAAGGGATTCAATCAGTTTTGATATGCCTGAGCCAACCATAGCTTTAGTCTCCTCAACAGAATATGCTCTCTGACTAAAAGGCTTCAAGGCATAGTTAACCGCGTCTGTAATATCCTGTGATGTGTCTACGAGCGTGCCGTCAAGGTCAAAAATCAAGAGTTTAATCATAGATAATAAGGAAAACTTAGAAAGAGAAGTTAAGAAATGGGGAATAAAAAACTTTATTTTTTATTCCCCATTTCTCACTTTCTTTTTTCGGAAATCTGTATTCTTGTCGTGGCCCTTTCAAGCGATGCCAGAGCCCTTGTATGGTCCACATTTTCTGCCTGTTTAAGTCTGTCCTCAGCGCGTTTTTTAGCCGACAATGCCCTCTCAACTTCTATTTCCTCAGATTTTTCAGCGCTGTCCGCAAGGATTATTACCTTGTCAGGCCCCACCTCGGCATATCCCCAATTGACAAAAAAATGTCCGGTTTCACTGCCTCTTTTGTAAGTCAGCATTCCGATTTTTAGGGTTGCAAGAAAAGGCGTATGTCCGGGCAGAACTCCGAATTCGCCTTCGCTTCCTGATGCATTAATCTCTTCAACATAATCATTAAAAATCATGCCGTAAGGTGTAACAATTTCAAGCTTCAGTTTGTTTTCCATTGTCTTTCTTCACTGTCTACTGTTACCTGTCAATAGTTAACTGTTGTTGTTAAGCCTTTCTGCTCCAGCCTAATTTCTTAGCCTTTTCTTCAACCTCTTCTATGGGGCCTGCCATATAAAACGCCTGTTCCGGGATATCATCGTATTCTCCGTTTGCAATAGCCTTAAAGCCTTTTATTGTATCTGCAAGTTTTACATATTTACCCTTCATTCCGGTAAATGTCTCTGCCACATGGAACGGCTGGCTTAAAAATCTCTGCAGTTTCCTCGCGCGAGCAACAGTAAGTTTATCGTCCTCAGACAGTTCTTCCATTCCAAGAATGGCAATAATGTCCTGCAGTTCTTTATATCTCTGAAGTACTACCTGAACCTTCCTTGCTACTGCATAGTGGTCCTCGCCGACAACCTTCGGGTCCAGGATTCTTGATGTTGAATCAAGGGGGTCAACGGCGGGATAAATACCGAGCTCCGAAATCTGCCTTGAAAGAACGACTGTTCCATCAAGATGCGTAAATGCCGTAGCAACGGCAGGGTCAGTAAGGTCATCGGCAGGGACATAAATTGCCTGCATAGATGTGATGGAGCCCTTTTTTGTTGAGGTAATTCTCTCCTGCAATATTCCCATGTCCGTTCCAAGGTTGGGCTGGTAACCGACTGCCGACGGCATTCTTCCGAGAAGCGCTGACACCTCAGCGCCGGCAAGTGTATATCTGAAAATGTTATCTATGAAAATAAGCACGTCCTGCCCCTGATCCCTGAAATTCTCTGCAACTGTCAGCGCTGATAATGCAACCCGCGCCCTTGCGCCGGGCGGCTCATTCATCTGTCCGTAAATTAAAGCTGCCTTTGGAAGGACGCCTGAATGTTTCATTTCAAGATACAGGTCATTTCCTTCTCTGGTCCTTTCACCAACGCCCGCAAACACAGACACACCGCCGTGAACCATTGCAATATTGTGAATCATCTCCATGATAACAACTGTCTTGCCGACTCCGGCTCCGCCGAACATGCCCATCTTACCGCCTCTGACAAACGGAACAAGAAGATCAAAGACCTTAACCCCTGTCTCAAAGACCTGCGTTGTAGTTTCCTGCTCCACAAATTCAGGGGGCTCCTTGTGAATAGGCCATCTTTCCTTGGCATTAACCGGACCGAGCTGATCCACTGGCTCGCCTATGACATTTATTATCCTTCCGAGTGTTTCATTGCCGACCGGGACCGTAATAGGCTTGCCCGTGTCAAACACCTTCATCCCCCTTACAAGCCCATCGGTTGTTGACATAGCAATAGTCCTTACCATGTTTTCACCGAGATGGCTTGCAACTTCAAGCGTTACATTGATGTCGGGTATGCCCTTCTGCATATCGCCCTGCTGTTTAATTTCAAGCGCATTTAAAATTGCAGGTAATTTTTTCTCAAATTCAACATCAACAACAGCGCTTATGACCTGTGCAACTTTGCCTTCATTCATGATTTATACCCTCCATTATGTCAGGGGTTGGTAATTGGGGATTAGGGATTATTATAAAACCAATCCCAAACCCCAAATCCCTATTCCCTGTTTTTTATTATTTCAACGCCTCCACGCCGCCTACTATATCCATAAGTTCCTTTGTGATATTTGCCTGTCTTGCCTTGTTGTACTGCAGCGTGAGCTTGCCTATCATTTCATCCGCATTCTGTGTTGCATTTTCCATTGCCGTCATCCTTGCAGCTTCTTCAGATGCCTGTGATTCAAGGATGGACCTGTAAACCTGCACCTCTATGTTCTTGGGAAGAAGCTGGTTTAAGATATTCTCACGCGAGGGTTCGTATATGAAAGATGCCGGCATTTCAGCCTTTTCTCTTGATAGTTCTATAGGAGCAACAGGCAGAAGCTTTGCCGTTGTGACCTTTTGAGCCATAACTGTTTTAAATTCATTGTAAATGAGAAAGACTTCGTCAATTGTTTCATTAATATAGTTATCAATAACATCAACAGCCACCTTCTGCACGTCAGAATAAATCCCTTTTCCCGACAATCCAGTCCATGTCTTGCGCATAGGAACATTGCGTCTTTTAAAATAATCAAAAGCCTTTTTACCTACCGCATTGAGGCTTACGTTAAATCCTTTTTGTTTCAGTTCTGCGATAAACTTTGCCGCTGTCTTTAAGATATTTGAATTAAACGCACCGCATAACCCCCTGTCGCTCGTCATGACAATTACCTCAACGGTCTTTTTCGACCTTACGGTAAGCAATGGGTGCAGGCCTTCGCTTTCTCCCGACAAACCGGCAATCACGGAATTCATCTTGTCCGCATAAGCCCTCATCTCAAGCATCCTTGTCTGGGCTTTTCTGAGCTTTGAAGCAGCCACCATTTTCATAGCCTTGGTAATCTGCTTTGTATTTTTAACGGCGTTTATCCTTCTTTTTATGTCTCTTAAAGTAGCCATGCCTTAATCCGGAAGTTGTTTATATTTATTTTTTTATTGTTCACTGTTCACTGTTGTTATGCCTGGAATCCTTTCTTAAATTCATCTATTGATTTTGCGAGTTTATCCTTCAGGGCTTCATCTATCGCCTTCTTTTCCCTTATCTCCTTACGGATATCTTCTTTTGCATCGCCCATATACTTGAGCAGTTCATCTTCAAACTTTTTAATGGATTCAACCGGAATGTCATCAAGATAACCATTAGCGCCTGCAAATAAACCAATTATCTGGTCTTCCAGCGCAAGCGGCACAAACTGGTCCTGCTTAAGAAGTTCCACCATTCTCTTGCCGCGCTCTATCTGTGCAAGGGTTGACTTATCAAGGTCTGAGCCGAACTGGGCAAAAGCCGCAAGCTCCCTGAACTGCGCAAGGTCCAGTCTGAGTGTTCCGGCAACCTGCTTCATCGCCTTTGTCTGTGCGGCGCCTCCGACACGGCTCACGGAAAGCCCTACGTTAACCGCAGGCCTTATGCCCGCATAAAAAAGCTCGGGCTCAAGATATATCTGTCCGTCTGTTATGGAAATAACGTTGGTTGGAATATAGCCTGACACGTCGCCTGCCTGCGTTTCAATAATAGGAAGGGCTGTCAGCGAACCTCCGCCTAATTTATCCGAGAGCTTTGCCGCCCTTTCAAGAAGCCTTGAATGCAGATAAAAGACATCGCCCGGAAAGGCCTCACGTCCCGGCGGCCTTCTGAGCAGAAGCGAAAGCTGTCTGTATGCGGTTGCCTGTTTACTCAGATCATCATAAATTATCAAAGCATGTCTGCCGTTGTCTCTGAAATATTCGCCGATTGCGCATCCTGTGTAAGGGGCAATGTACTGAAGCGGGGCCGGCTCGCTTGCAGCAGAGGTGACTACAATCGTATGCTCCATAGCTCCCTCTTCCTCAAGTTTTTTAACAACACGGACGACATTGGACCGCTTCTGTCCTATTGCAACATATATGCACACAACGCCTGTGCCCTTCTGATTTATTATTGCGTCAATAGCTATTGCTGTTTTTCCCGTCTGGCGGTCGCCGATGATGAGTTCCCTCTGCCCTCTTCCTATGGGAATCATTGCATCTATTGCCTTAAGCCCTGTCTGAAGCGGCTCTCTGACAGGCTGTCTGTCAATTATGCCGGGCGCAACAACATCAACCATTCTTTTGTCTTTTGTATTTACCGGACCCTTTCCGTCAACCGGCTGTCCTATTGCATTAACCACCCTGCCTAATAAGGCGTCTCCAACAGGCACCTCCATAATCCTGCCCGTACGCTTGACTATATCGCCTTCTTTAATAAGAGTGTCCTCGCCAAAAAGAACTATGCCGACAGAATCCTCCTCAAGGTTAAGCGCCATGCCAAAAACCCCATTTGGAAATTCAAGGAGTTCAGACGCCATTGCCTTGTCAAGCCCGTAGACTTTTGCAATCCCGTCTCCGACCTTAACAACCGTGCCGACTTCACTCACATCAACACGCTTTTCAAAATCAGTTATCTGTTTTTTTATCAGCTCACTGATCTCCTGAGCCTTAATATCTGTAATTTCCATTAAATCACCCCCGATAAAATTAAAGTTAAAAATTGAAAATTAAAAGTTATCCCGACGCTTCGGGATAACTCTTAACTCTAAACTCTTAACTGTTTTCAGTTCATAAGTGTTGTCCTTAAAACTCTGAGCTGTCCCTTGAGGCTGCTGTCATAAACAGTGCTTCCCACTTTAACAATGAAGCCGCCGATTAGGGATTCATCCGTCTGGTTTTCTATTTCAATGTCCCTTTGCGTCATGGATTTTAAAGCCGTTCTCAGCCGTTCGATGTAATTACTGCTCAGAGGGGCGGGTGATATTACCAAGGCCCTCGCCTTTTTCAGTCTTTCATTATGTATCTGAACCGCTAATTTGATGATTTCCTTAATCACACCCAGATGCCCCTCCGCCACAACAAAAGAGAGGAACTTTCTGGTATCTTCTGACACATTGAGACGGGGCAGCACTATACTCAAAGCCTTGCCCCTTTCTTCTTCGGTAAACAACCGGCTCGCAAACACCAGCTTAAGTTTTTTGTCTGCATTAATGACAGATGCAAAAGCCTCAATTTCCTCAATTACCTTGCCGACCTTTGCGGTATCAACCGAATTAATCAGCGCCCTGCTGTATTTTTTTGCAATCTGATATTTATTCAATTCTTAACCTCTCCGGCAGTATGGGCAATTTTCCGGATATATTCCTCTGTAAGCCTTTCATGCCCCTTTGCATCAAGTTTTTCTTTTATCTGTTTTTCGGCAAGTTCAAGCGCCATAAGAGCCGCCTCTGATTTTATCGCCTTTTTTGCCTTTTGAAGTTCATATTCTATGTTTGCCTTTGCCTGTTCAATTATCTTGTTCTTCAGGCTTTCCCCCTGCGCAATAAGCGCCTCTTTCTCCCTTTCCCCTGCCTTTTTTGCCGACTCAAGTATATTATTTATTTCTTTGTCCATGCCTAAAAGCCTCGCCTGCACTTCGGAAAAAGCCTTTTTTGCAAGTTCCTTCGCCTCCTCAGCCTCTTTCAGGGATTTCTCAATAAGCTCAGTGCGCTTTTTGAGGAATTCACTGATAGGCTTACGCCCAAATTTAACAAGGATGGCAACAAGAATCGCAAAATTTAGAACAGGCCAGAGCATGTCTTTAAAAGAAGCTGCATGCTCAGCCCCTTCAGAGGCAAACACCGAAGAAACAGTGAACAGTGAACAGTGAACAGTGAACAGTAAAAAACTATTAATTATTAACTTATACCTTTTAACTTTTCTCTTCATACCGTTATCAGCTTTCTTGTAATCTCATCGGCAAATTTATTTACCTCTGACTTCAGCGCCTTTCTTGAATTTTCAACCTCGGCGCCAAGTTCCTTCAATGCCCTTGCAGTCATCTCAGATGCCTCTTTTCCGGCTGTGTCAACAAACCCCTTCTGTACATTTAAACCATCAGTCTTATATTCCTCGTGAATGGTCCTTGCCTGATGTCTCACTTCAAGGAGCCTTGCGTTTATCTTGTTTATTAAATCATCTTTTTCCAGCCCCATTGTCTTTGCGCTGTCAAGGGCGTTTTTCATCCGGTCCTGCCGTTCCTTGAACATGCGCAGAAGGGGTTTGAAGAGAATTTGATTTAAAAGCACGATAAGAAGCAGAAAATTAATCAGCTGGACAAAAAACCACTTGTTAATTTCTAACATCCCGTCTCCTTAAAATTTCAAGAGATTATAAATGAGGAAAAACGTAGAAAAAGTAACATAGTAGAAAAGGTTTGTCAACAAGGCTATTTTTATAAAAATATTTAGAAAGTTTATAGGTCCGCGAAGACTTCAGGATTTTCATAAATCCGCCCCTTGCCGTAAATGCTATTTTCAAGTTTTACACCTTTGCCCGGAAGGGCATATTTTGCAGGCTGGGGCACGGATTTCCACAAGTAATAGCCTCAATCCAAAATGAGATTATGGCAATGATAATACCATAGCGTCTTCCGGCCTGATTAAATCCTTCATATCCAGAGAACCTGACATTATTTTTAATGAATGCTCAAATGCCACATTTGCCTCATCGTTTTCCCCGAGACGGGAAAATATCTGCCCCTTTGTCACATAGGCTCTTGCCAGATTCTTTAAAGAAAAGTCCGTATCTCTCATCGGAACCTTTTCATTTATTACATCTGAATAACGTTTTAATACTTTATATACATCCTGCAACGCCGGCATGTATTCATTTTTCCTTAAATATGCCAAACCCCGGTCATAATAAAAAACATACAATCGCGGTTCTTTTTCTACGACATCAGTCCAGAAACGCACTTCATCAGTCCACACCTTATTTCTCTGGTATGCGGTAAAAGAAAACGGCAAGCCGAGGGCTAAAAGAACAATAAAAAACACAAGCGTAAATCTATTGGAATTGCCCGTTTTTCTTCCTATCAACCAGGAGATTAAGGCAGAAACTGATGCAAAAAAACCAACGCTCGGCAGATATACCCTGTGCTCAAAAATCAAATCCCTTATTGAAATTATTGAAGACTCTACGGAAAGTGTAAGAAAAAACCACACAATTCCAATGGAAAAAAGCCGATATGCAGGCGCATACTGCGGGTCTGCAGCCTTCGCCTTTTTCCACAAGTATATCGCACTCCAACTAATTAAAAGAAGCAAACAGAGGGAGAGTATTACTTTTATCTCAAAGATTGAATGAGAAGCTGTGTAATCATATAACACCCTTTGTTTTATTGGCAGAAAAAGTAATCCAATATAATTGATTATTACCCTGAATTGTGTGATCAGATATTCATAGGACGATAGGTCTGATGCTTCGTGTAATTTTGCCAGACGCGTCATCTCTGTAACGCCTCTGCTGTCAACCAGTCCCCAGTCAGGTCCGAACAATGAAATTGGAATCAGAATTAGAGAAAGAGCATGGGGTATCAAAAAGAAAAATCTCTTTTTAAAATATACTGAATCTTTAAATAACAGCAGTTCAAAAACTGCCATAATAAAAGGAATAGTAATTGCTGTCTCCTTTGACTTTACAGCCAGCGCTGTGCTTATAATTGATAGAATACAAATTACATACTTAACAAACCCTATCCTATTCATTTCAAACATTACACGGCTCTTGATGTACAGAAGAATACTCAGAAGGTAAAAGAATACTGCAAGAGAAGTGAACCTTTGCGTCACAAAAGAAATAGCCTGCGTTTGTACCGGATGCACAAGAAAAAGAAATCCGGTCAAAAATGCCGTTGCCTGCCATGTCCTCTGACTGCTTTTGCCGCCGGCAGTTTCAATTATCAGTCCTATCAGAAAAAAAACCAATATTGAGTTTAAGATATGAACAATAACATTAAAGAGGTGATAACCAAACGGGTTATAACCGCCGACAGCATAATTAAATGCAAACGATAAATCTACAACATACCGTAAGTCACCAAAAGTTGTGACATACGAAGAAATATCGCAGATAAGGGGATTAGACACAATATAATCAAAATCATCAAATACAAATACCCCGTTTAGAATTACATCAGAATAGATTAATAATCCGATTATTGTATAGGAAATTGATGCTATTAACCCCATGCGAATATCATAATTATTTTTATTTTCAGTCAGCATATGGCTCTTTATGTTAAAAACTTTTAAATTGCCTTTAATGGGAGAGTTAGCAAGTTTGTTATGTTAAGATATGTTTGGGTTTCAAAATATGTGCAATTTTTAGCACAAGGGAATTTTTATGTCAAGAAAAACTTTGTGTCAAATTCTTTGACTTTTTAAGTGCTTTTTTCTAAACTCTAATAGTCATGGGCGGCGATACAGTACTAAACCTCATACTTCAGGCAGGGTTTGTCGTAAAAATTGTCCTCTTAGTTTTGCTTTTCTTTTCCATATTTTCATGGGCCATTATTTTTTATAAGTTCAGATTTCTTTCAAAGCTCGAAAGCGAGTCAGAGGAATTCCAGCGCGCCTTCGCAAAAAGCAAAGACCGCACTGCCTTATACCAGTCTACAAAAAGAATGACGCTGAGTCCGCTGGTTAATCTCTTCCGCGCCGCTTATTCAGAAGAGGAGAACGCACCTGCACTCCGTGACGATTTAAAAAGAAATTTAAAAAGGATTGAGGCCTTAGAGGCGGCGCGTCTTGAAAAGTATCTCACATTCCTTGCCACAACAGGCTCAACTACGCCATTTATCGGACTCTTCGGCACCGTATGGGGAATAATGAATGCATTCAGGGGAATCGGCAGGGCCGGCTCAGCTTCGCTTGCAGTTGTTGCGCCGGGAATAGCTGAGTCCCTCATAGCCACAGCCGCAGGGCTTGCAGCCGCAATTCCCGCAGTAGTCGCCTATAATTATTACCTCAGCAGGGTGCGCAAAAATATAATAGCCATGGAAGACTTTTCACAGGAATTAATAGACTCTTTTATAAGGAATCATGGAGAAACAAAGACAGGCACTCTCTGAGATTAACGTCACCCCTTTTGTAGATGTCATGCTTGTGCTGCTCGTAATCTTCATGGTTACCGCCCCCCTGCTTCAGCAGGGCATGGACGTTAACCTCCCCAAGACAAGCGGCAAAGAGATGACACCCTCGGAGCGGATTGTCATAACAATCAAAAAAGACGGCAGTATTTATGTTGACAGGTCGGCAGTAAACATGGAAGGACTTAAATCAATGCTTGCAGGCAAATCCGGCAGAGACGTCTTTTTAAAAGCCGACAAGGATGTGCCTTACGGGCTCGTAGTGGAAGTAATGGGAGAGCTGAAAGAGATAGGGATAGAAAGGCTCGGGATGGTTACTGAGCCAAAAACCTTATTTAAATGAGACGCTCCACTTTAAGCCGTCACCGTTACATCATCCGGAAAGAACCGGACATCTCAAAAATTGTCATTGCCTCTGCATTACTGCACTTGCTTTTCGCTGCCTTAATAGCCGTTCCGCTTGCATCAAGGCAGAAAGAATTCCGCAGCTATATTGTCAATATAGTTGAACCGCTTGAAATTGAGCCTGCGGAAGAAACGGCATACCGTGGAGAAACTAACGCAGAAGAGATTCAGAAAAATGCGGAAATAAAGCACAAGCCGGACGCTTCACTGGAATCCGCTAAAAAATTTTCCAAAGAGATTGAGCGGCTTCGTGCAATAGAAAAATTATCCGCCCTTAAAAAGTTAAAGGAAAAAAGCAGCAAGGTACAGGTAGTGGGGAAAAAAAGCAGCGGCAGGATTTTGCCGTCTGTGCACAGCGAAGGGGCAGAGGGCGATGCGGATTCTTATTACAGCATTATCACACGCAGAATCTGGCAGCAGTGGATTTATCCTGATATCAAAACTTCAGGACTTGAAACAATGGTATCAATAAAAATTTCAGGAGACGGGAAAATAATCTCACAAAGGATAGAAAAGTCATCAGGCAATGCCCTGTTTGACCGCTCGGCGCTTAATGCCGTTTCAAAGGCAAGCCCCCTTCCACCGCCTCCGGTTGAAATGGAAATCGGGATAAGGTTTTATCTATGAAAATAGAGCACAGATTGCAGATCTCAGAATCCAGACGTGCTAACAAAGTGTTATTTTTATCTTTTATCTGTATTCTGTGTTCTGTGTTCTGTGTTCTGTGTTCTGCTGATGCCAAGATCTACATTGATATAACATCGCCGGCATTAAGAAAACTTCCGGTATCATTCGCTTTCTCCGGTTCAAAAGAGGCGGAAAAACTTACAGAGATTGTCAAAAACGACCTTGATTTCACCGGAATCTTTAACCCGTTAGAGCCAGGAGTTAAGGGCGCTGAGATTACAGTTAATATTGATGTGAATGTCGCAGACAATGTGCTCACCGCTAATGTGTCAGTCTTTGACCTTATTGAAAACAGGGAAATACTCAGGAAAAAGTATGAGGCAGGGGAAAATATTATCCGCACGCTGTCCCACAGCATTTCCAACAACATCTATAAGGTAATTACCGGGCAGGATGGCGTCTTCAGAACCAGGATTGCATACATCACTGACGCTTCAGGGAAAAAAGAGCTTCACCTGATGGACTTTGACGGCTACAGCGACCAGAAAATAGTTGTAAAGGGGCTTACATTCAGCCATAACTGGTCGCATAGCAGTGAGTATCTGGCGTATTCTTCGGAAAGGGATAAGGAATGGAGCATTTACATCATAAACCTTAACAATTACAATGAGACAGTGCTTTTTTCATCCAAAGGGCTCAATCTCGTCGGAGGCTTCTCACCTGATAATATCATTGCATTTTCTTCATCAAAAGACGGCAGCCCTGAGATATATGTTATGAATATGGATGGAAGCGGCTCCAAAAAACTCACTGAGTCCTTCGGCATTGATGTATCGCCGGTTTTCTCGCCGGACGGCTCAAAGATTGCCTTTGTATCCGACAGGGGGGGCAGCCCCCAGATTTATATAATGAATGCAGACGGCAGCAGCGTAAGAAGGCTTACGTTTGAAGGCAATTACAATACCTCGCCTGTATGGTCTCCGGATGGAAAAGAAATTGCCTATGTCGGAAGGAAGAATATGAATAATCAGATTTTTGTGATAAAATTAAGTACCCTTGAAATCAGTCAACTTACTGAGAAGGGAAATAATGAATCACCGTCATTTTCCCCTGACGGCATGTTCATAGCATTTGATTCGGACAGGGATGGAACAAAGGGGGTGTGGATAATGCGTGCCGGCGAAACTGGAGAAAGAAAAATTACATCCAATGGAGTTAAAGCAATGGCTCCCAAATGGTCGCCGTATCTTAAATGAACCTCCCCGCCGCAGAGCCGGCGGGGTATCCTAAAGTCTCCCCTCCCTTGACGGGAGGGGATGAAGGGGAGGGTGGAAACAGCATTTTAATCACCCCCACCCTCGCCCTCCCCCGTCAAGGGGGAGGGAAGTATAAGGACACCCCACAGTCCCGAAGGCTTTCGGGATGGGGTATTGAAAATTTAATACGAGTTAAAAGCAGAAAGGAGCGGCATATGCAATGGGAACAAAACATTAAAATTTTTTTTGTATTCCTGCTGATGCTTACAGTAATAGGCTGTGCGAAAAAATATGAGGTTCAACCGACTGAAGAGCCTGTTAAGGCCTCAGAGGAAAAGAAAGAAAGACTGAAAGAGGTTTCAGAGGAAAAAATTTTGCAAAAACCCGCAGAGATTCAAAGGGAAATTGCTGAAGAAGAACTGTCAGGAAAGGGGCAAAAGCCTAAGGAATCCGCCATACAGTCAAAAGAGTCTGCCGCACAGGTAAAAACAGAATTTGTTTTCAAAGATATTCTTTTTGACTTTGACAAATATGACATAAAAGAAGACGCAAGACCTGCGCTGGACTCTGCCGCGACATGGCTGAAGAATAATAAAGGGGTCAAAATAATAATAGAAGGCCACTGCGACGAAAGGGGAACCAACGAATACAACCTTGCACTTGGAGAAAAAAGGGCCAATGCAGCAAGGGACTATCTTACCGCAAGCGGAATTGCATCGGAAAAAATAAAGACGATAAGCTATGGCGAAGAAAAGCCTATATGCGCAGAACAAACAGAAGACTGCTTCCAGAAAAACAGGAGGGCGAATTTTGCTGTCGGGAAATGAGAAAGACCGTGATGCGTAATGCGTGATGGGCAAAAAATTAAGATTAAGAATAGGAAAAGGTAAATGAGAAATAAAAAATACTGTTCACTGTTCACTGTTCACTGTTCACTGCTTTTTGCTTTTATTTTTATCGCCGGCTGCGCCACATCTCAGGATGTGGACAAGATCCAGTACAATCTTAATGAACTCCGGAATGAAGTTGTAAAGATAAAACAAAAATCCCAGGCAATAGAAACCCAGATCCCTATAAGCGATGAAAAGCTTTTAGGCAAAGTGCAGGAATTGGCAGATGAGCAAAAAGCTGCGGGCAAGGCGCTGTCAGACCTTATGCTGAAGATGCAGACGCTTTCAACCGAGGTGCAGGTGCTTATGGGCCGCTTTGAAGAGGCAAAATATTCTTCGGAAAAGACTGCGAAAGATATGACAACCGGCAAAGAGTCGCTTCTCATACAGGTAAAAGAACTGGAACTATCACTGAGCGACCTGAAAAAAAGAATCTCCGCATTGGAATCTGAAAACATTGCCCTCAAAAAACAGAAGGAGGAAGCCAGAAAATCAGAAAATTTAAAACAGGAGGAGATACCGGCCGAACCTGTAAAAAGCGAAAAACCAGCAAAGATACCCGTTAAAGATGCATATGCAGATGCCTACGAAATATATTCCTCGGGCAGGATAAAAGAGGCGCGGGAAAAATTCACAGCGATGCTCAAAGATTACCCTGAAAACGAATACTCAGACAATGCCCGTTTCTGGATTGCGGAAAGTTATTACAGAAGCAAGGAATACCGGGATGCCATTCTTGCATACGAAGAGCTTCTGGAAAAAAATCCTGAAAGCAATAAAGTGCCGGAGGCGCTTCTTAAGGAGGGCCTTGCATTTTATGCCATTAATGACGATAAAATTGGAAGGACCACGCTTGAGAAGCTCATTGAGAAATTCCCCGACTCAAAAGAGGCAAAAACTGCACAGAAAAAAATTGACGAACCCCAGCCTATAAAAAAGAAGAAAAATTGAACGACCCGTTTGGAAGAACCATAGACTACCTGAGAATATCCGTCACCGACAGATGCAATCTCAGGTGCATCTACTGTATGTCCGCAGAAGGAGTAAAATCCATTGCGCATAAGAACATCCTTGCATATGAAGAGATTATAAGAATAGTCAGGATTGCGTCATCGCTGGGCGTCAAAAAAGTGAGAATCACAGGCGGCGAGCCGCTTGCAAGGAAAAACATCACTTATCTTATTTCCTCGCTTCATGCCCTTGACGGCATTGAAGACATCAGCCTTACAACCAATGGACTGCTCCTTGAAAAATATGCGGATGAAATTGCAGGAGCCGGGCTCAGGCGGGTAAATGTCAGCCTTGATTCGCTTAAACCTGAAAGATACAGGGAAATAACAAGGGGCGGGGACATTAATAACGTGCTCAGGGGAATTGAGCGCGCTGAAAATGCCGGGCTTACCCCTGTAAAAATAAACATGGTGGCAATCAGAGGCTTTAATAACGACGAGATAGAAGCCTTTGCAAAGTTAACACTGAAAAAATCCTATCAGGTGCGTTTTATAGAATTTATGCCTATCGGCGCCAGAGAAATATGGAGCCCGGAAAAATATATTCCGATAAATGAGATAAAATCCATTGTGGAAAAGGTAGGCGCGCTTACTCCGGTAAAAATAAGAAAATCCGGGCCTGCAAGATATTTCAGGTTTGAGGGCGCAGCAGGCGTCGTAGGCTTTATAAATGCCATCTCCCATCAGTTTTGTGACGAATGCAACCGTCTCCGCCTTACTGCCGACGGCAAGCTCAGACCCTGCCTTTTTTCAGAGACAGAGATTGATTTAAAGGCGCCGCTCAGAAGCGGCGCGCCGGACTCTGAGATTGAACGGCTCATAAAACTTGCCATAGAAATAAAGCCCGAAGGGCATGATATTGCCTGCAGCAGCCGTATAGACATCAAAACATTAAGACCCATGTCAAAAATCGGGGGATGATTTAGCATAATGCCTGCGTATAACCATGCAGGTATAGATATCTTCAAAATCTTTAGAACGCAACGATAATAATTACAAGTCATGTTGCAAACTTTAGAGTTTTCTCTTTAAACCGACATCTCCAAAAGGCAACATGACATTCTGCGGTGTTGCTCTAAAGCTTTTTCAGACACCTATACCTGCGTTCAGCTCTATGCATTGGTCAGCAGGGATGGATGCCTGAAGAATTTCAGGGCAGTACATTAAAGTCATGCTGCCTTTATAAACGGCTTTGCGGAAAAACTTTGAAAATTTGCAGCATGACATTGAAAAATCTTTACTGCTTTCCTGAAATTTTGAAGGTATTCGTCCCTGCGTATAACCATGCAAGGATACATGCCTTTGTTCT
Source organism: Nitrospirota bacterium (assembly GCA_016212185.1). NCBI lineage: Bacteria > Pseudomonadati > Nitrospirota > Nitrospirota bacterium. The sequence continues at coordinate 33,547 of JACRGX010000061.1, read as the reverse complement.
GCTAAAGCCCGGCAATTATCTCCAGCACTGTATCCTGACAATTTTCAGAGGCGAGTTTTAGGTTCCACTTTCTCTTATCATGCACGCCGGCAATATTGCTTATCCCCCTGATTTCAAGCATGGGAATCTTGTACATTGCGCAGACATGGGCAATGGCAGCGCCTTCCATGTTTTCGCAAATAGCATTAAACCGTTTTTCAAGCTCAATGGCTCTTTTATGCGTGCCTGTCACAGACGACAGCGTGAGGAAATTGCCTAACTTCACCCTCCCCCACCCCCCTTCCCGACACATCGGGAGAGGGGGCAGTGGGGAGGGACGTGATGCGTGATGCGTAATGCGTAAAATATTTATAGTTATTTTAAGAAATTTTTTGTCCAATGGAAATTCATTGAAATATTTTTTCTTCCCGACTTGCGCAACCGGAATCCCGATTGCTCTCAAATCCTTCCAGCCGCCTGGAGACATTACTCCTTCATCCCCGTAAATTTCCTTTGACGCAACTGCAATATCTCCAACCGCAAGCACTGAGTGCGGATAAGCTCCGCCCGCGCCTGAATTGATAACGCACTTCAGCGGATAATGCTCAATAAGGGCAGTTACAGCGTGTGCGGCATTAACCTTCCCGATGCCTGTGTTCATAAGTAAGATATCATGCCCTGCAATTCTGCCCTTAGAAACAACCTTTCCTGCCATCCTGAATTTACGGATATTTTTCAGGCATGAGAGAATTATATTTGATTCAAAAGGCACTGATGTTAAAATAGCAAGGGCGTTCATGTTAGAATTATTATACAAAAAAGGAGGATGAATTTTATGGCTGAACTTGGACAGGTTGAAAAACCGGCTGTTGAAAACTTTAAAGAAAAGCGAAAACTGTATTGTGTGCCGAACATATATATAGTTAAAGACGCACCGGAGGATTATAAAGAGCTTGTAAATAAATACTGGGATGAGGCAACGGCGCAGGCTGAAAAACTTGAGGCGGCAGGAAAAATTAAAAAGATATTTTGCGAAAGCGTACATGTTCAGGGGGATGACGCCCTTAAAACATTATCTGAGATTAATGAACAGACCGCCAGACTTATTAAGAAAAAGGTTGATGAAGGCGCTGAGCTTTTTCCGGTTGAGAGCAAAGAGGTCTTCGGGCCGTTTCTGGACTGGGCAAATTGCCTGAATGTAGTGCGGACTCAGGAGGTTTTTTCAAAAATCTTTGAGTTTTATACGGAATTTTCAAACAAACGGCTGACACATATTTTGGGCGTTATAAATACCAACCTTGCAGACGGCGAGGCAGGAATGCTCATCATGCGTGATGAAGACCGTGTAAAACTGCAGTTTCCGGCTGATATAGAGATATTCCTTGTAACACCTCCGTCTTATGACGATATCCTCAGATGGTTCAGAAAAAAAATGAAAGACATGCAATCAAATCCTGCAGAATAATGGCGAATTTGTGACCTGAATCACAGGAATCTATCTCGTTTAGCGATAAGATAATATCAACACCCCCCATTACCTCTTGGATACTGCGGCAGATAGCCGCAGTATCCACTTTTTTTTAATGCGGCTTACCACAGAGTTCACTGAGAAAGATAAATTCTTCCGCAGGGTTCGCAGAAAATAGAGATTAAAGAATAAACTTTTTAAAAAATCTGTGTTAATCTGTGTAATCTGTGGCTAAAAATTATCATTATTTGTATTCTCTGCGGTTAATTGAGTTCCTTTTCAGCAAAACCCTGTCCGTCCCATTTAAAGCACTTCATATCATGAATTTTTTTGTTTTTCACGGAGATTACCACATGCAGGGCGCCGGGGAATTCAGGCTCTCCAAAGACAGTCTGGGCAGCGGCATCGTCTTCAGAAAAATACGATTCATGTTCAGGATGAGAATGATAAAAGGCAATAACTTCTTTGCCCTGTTCCTTTGCAGAGGACACAATTCGTTCAAACTCTTTTCTGTCAATAAGATATGCGGTGCGCGCATCCCTCGGATGTCTCACAGGGTCTTCTGCATGAAGCCTGTTCTGGATATTTTCGCAAAGGTGGACTGTCTGATTGTCCCTGTCTCCTGTCACAATTCCGCAGCACTCGTTAGGGTATGTCTCAATGGCATGGTTAAAAATTTGTTCAATGATAGATTTGTTTAACATAATTCAAATAGTTCAAGCAGTTTAAACCGTTCAACGCCGTTTAAAATCGTTTTAACCCCTTTTAAACAATGTTAAACAGTTTGAACAATATTTTATATCTCATGACTCAAATATCTGTCGCCGCCGTCAGGGAATATGGTAACTATTATCCCCTTATCTATCTTTTTTGCAATGCGCAGCGCACCGACAAGAGCGGCGCCGGAGGAGTGCCCGACAGGCAGCCCCTCAATTGTAATTATCTTCCTGACTATATCATATGCCTCATCCGTATTTACATAAATCGTCTCATCAGGAAAACCGGAATCATAAATTCCGGGCACTATGGAGTTTTTCATATATTTAAGCCCTTCTATTCCGTGCATTGCATCGTCAGGTTCAACTGCAATAACCTGAATATCAGGATTAGATTCCTTCAATGCCTTTCCTGTCCCCATAATGGTCCCTGTTGTTCCAAGTCCTGCAATAAAATGTGTAACCCTGCCCTTTGTCTGCTCAAGAATTTCAGGGCCTGTCGTAAGGTAATGCGCCTTCCAGTTTGAGGGATTGTTATACTGGTCAGGCATGTAATATCTGTCAGTCTCCTGATTGTAAATCTCCCTCGCAAGCCTGATAGCGCCGTCAGAGCCTTCAAAAGGACTTGAATAGACAATCTCCGCCCCAAATCCCATTATTATTTTTTTCCGCTCAACACTTGCATTTTTAGGGAGAATAATCCTCGCCCTGTATCCCTTTACCGCGGCAATCATGGCATATGCTATTCCCGTATTGCCTGAAGTTGAATCAATAATAATTTTGTCTCTTGTCAGGCTGCCGGCATCTTCCGCATCTTTTATCATCTGATACGCCGCACGGTCTTTAACAGAGCCGCCGGGATTGTAACTTTCAAGTTTTGCGTAAATTTTCACATTCCTGTTTAATCCAGCAGTGATTCTATTCAGGCATATGAGCGGCGTCCTGCCTATTGTGCCGAGGATGTCAGGGCTGACTGTATTAATAATATTATTTTGTTTCATGTCACATTTTAATAAACCACTCCGCAACAAGCCGCGGGGCATCCCGAAATCTCCCCTCCCTTGACGGGAGGGGATGTAGGGGAGGGTGAAAATAACATCTTATCACCCCCACCCTTACCCTCCCCCGTCAAGGGGGAGGGTTTAGTAGAGACACTGAGAACTAAAGAGTTAAATATCAGATTACGAGAATGAGCGAAAATATTATACCCTGACCATATGACATTTTATAAACCGCTCTCAAAAAGCCTTGTGCTCAGATACCTTTCTCCCGTATCGGGGAAAACAGTCACAACCTTTTTCCCCCTGCCGAGCCTCTCTGAGATTTTCAATGCCGCAAAAAAATTAGCGCCTGATGAAATGCCGCAGAGGATGCCTTCCCTGCGTATCAGGTTCCTTGTTGCCTCATATGCATCTTCATCAGAAACCTGAATAATCTCGTCAATAATATCCTTGTTTAAAACCTCGGGAATAAATCCGGCCCCGATTCCCTGAATTTCATGCAAGCCGGGTTTGCCGCCTGAAATAACAGGACTCTTTGCCGGCTCAACAGCAATAATCCTTACACTCTTTCCAAACTCTTTTCTGAGGACTTCACCTACTCCGGTTATTGTTCCTCCTGTGCCAACGCCTGCCACAAAGGCATCAATGCCCGACATCTGTTCCAAAATTTCAAGCGCCGTGGTTTTTCTATGTGTCTCAGGGTTTAAAGGATTGATAAACTGATGCGGCTGAAAATACCCTTTCCCGTTTGACAACTCCCCTGCCTTTTCAACCGCCCCTGCCATATCCCTGCCGCCTTCGGTAAGTATTAATTCAGCGCCGAATGCCTTTAACATGGTCTTCCTTTCAATGCTCATTGTCTCAGGCATCGTAAGAACAAGTTTGTACCCTTTTGCGGCGCAGACAAACGCCATGCCGATACCGGTATTGCCTGATGTAGGCTCCACAAGAGTGTCTCCGGGTCTGATTTTACCCTGATGCTCTGCGGATTCAACCATTGAACAGCATATTCTGTCCTTAATGGATTTACAGGGATTGAAAAATTCCAGCTTTGCATAAATCTCCGCCGAATCACTGCTGACAAGTTCGTTGATTCTGACCATAGGCGTATTTCCAATGAGTTCTAAAACCGAATCAACAGGCTCTGAATAAAAAAATGTTCTGTTCATTTCCATCCAAGCTTATTCCAGTTGTGATTTCAGGCTGATAAAATCCTGTCTAAGTTCATCCATTTCCCTGCGAAGCAGGGATAAATCATTTTCAAGTTTTGTTATTCTTTCATTTTCATCAGGCGCCGGCGTCTCGCATAAGATGCCCGGCCCAGTTTCATGGATAACAGGCTTGCCGGAAAGCAGGTGCATAAACCGGCATTCTTTGTGTCCGGTCTGGCGGGGTAGTTTAAGCACCAGAGGCTCCTGCCGCCCCATCAGCCCATTGAGAATTGTATCAACCTCCTGTATCCCTTCAAATTTATGCATCCGTTCGGCGCGGTTCCTTATCTCCCCGATGGTTTGAGCGCCGCGCAGCAGCAATTCGCACATAACGGCGAGTTCGGAGTCGGACACGTCAAAAACTTTTTTGAAATTATGCTCATATTTTGGAACACGGCTGTCAGCCTTGTAAATTTTTTCAGCCAGTCTTTTTTTCTGCAGTTCATCCAATACCCGCGCCACAGTGGACTCATCAAATGAAACAATAGGGTCCCGGTTGGATTTTTGGTTGCAGGCATTAATCAACGCATTCAATGTCATAGGATAATAATCAGGAGTAGTTCTCTCCTTTTCAATAAGGCTTCCGAGGATACGAAGCTCAATGTCATTAAGAATAATTCCCATTTTTTAAACCTCCATAAACTATTTCTGTGTTGTCGGTCTTTAATATTAAGTGTCTTTTGTGATTAATTTCAAGAGGAAGATATTATATGCGCTATCTCGCCGGCAAAATCCGACAGGCTCTCATCGCGCGCTCCGAAAACAACGTATGTACGGTATTGCTGAAGTCCCTTTAAAACATCCCTCCTGTCTTCAGCAACTTCCGCAGACCTGCCCTGTCTCCTTATGCCGTCTGCAAGGTCCTGGCTTGATATGTCTTTACTTGCAGTGCCTCCGGCATAATAGATAGGAAGAAGAATGAGGCGGTCGGAGCCGCGGAGATTCTTTGCAAAAACATCTATATATTCTTTTTTCATCATCCTCGTTGGCGCAAACCCGTGAGGCTGAAAAATATAACAGATACTTTCACTCAATTGCTTAACTGTGTCCATAAGAGACGCTATCTTATGCGGATTGTGGGCATAGTCATCAATTACAAGCCTATCTCCGTTATTGAGTTTCACATCAAACCGCCTGTCAATCCCCTGAAACTCAGGCAAAAGCCTTGCAACTGCATCCAATGAAATTCCTAACTCTGAAAGCACTGCAATACACGAAAGGGCATTATAGAGATTATATTTGCCTGGAAGCGATAGCCTAAACTCCCTGCCGTTAAGCAAAAAATCCGTACTGAACGGCTTAAATGTAACCGCCTCTGTCCTGTAATGTGAAGGGTTGTCAATAGAAAAAGTGACTGTATTCTTGTCCGTTATCCTCATCAGATTTCCATCATCTGCATTCACCACAATCTTTTCCAGCGTGTTTTTCATGAGCGTCTCAAACATCTCTGAGGTCTTTATAACCGGGTGATGGTCCAGGCCAATGTTTAAAATAATTGAATGATGGGGCTTGTAATTTATAATAGTCCCATCTGATTCACAGGCCTCAATAACAAGATACTCGGAATTACCTGCAAGGAAATTCCCCGGGTTTGAAAATGACTTGAATTGTTTGACCCTGCCGCCGCCGGCAAAATTGGGCTCCATGCCGAGCCTGCTCATCAAAAATGCAAGCAGTCCGGAGGCAGTAGATTTTCCGCTCGTTCCTGAGACGGCAATTGTATTGAAGGACTCAGTTATTTCTGCAAGATACTCAGGGCGCATTTTTACGGGTATCCCGCTTGCCTTTGCCCTTATGGCATCCGGGCGGTCAGATTCTACAGCAGTGCTGAAAACTGCAAAATCAAACGTGTTATCTATGCCGCTGCCGTCCTGAGGCACAATATCAATGCCCATGGAGAGAAATATGCTTTTAAGCGGGTGCTCCGGATGCAGGTCAAACGCCCTGTCTGAGCCTGCGATGATATTACCCTTTTTAGCCATAAAACCGGCTATTGCTGATACACCGCTGCCGGCGATTCCTGAGAAAAATATTTTTAGTTTCTTATCCATAAAGTTTGCGGGCTATTTTAACGCACTTTAAGTTAATAATAACAGTCTAAACAGAAAAGAATAAAGTGTGTAAAATTTCTCAACATATAGTGTAATATAACGCAACATGTCGCTTTTTGTCACACTAACTAAGGCAAAAAACAATCTAATATATTTATAACTTTCCAGATTTTTGGTAATTTTACCTCTAAAACTAAGGTGTTACGGGGTATAATTTATTAAGTCATATAATAAGGTTATAAATGGCACATAAATTGCATATGGATAAGTAGGGTATAAAAAAGGCAAAAAAGGTGGATAGCTGCAAAAAGGTGGATAGCTAAAGAATAACCAAAGGGAAAAGGAGGATTAAGATGCTTGAGATTAACAATAAATTAGAACGGTGCAATATATGCAGGCACGAATATACCTCTACCCATATTGAAGCTACACCCGGCGTTAAGATTTATGTATGCGAAAACTGCCTTGAGGCCGCAAAGTATAATTTTATCTGGATTTGCATGAATTGCGGTAAGGTCTACCTGAGACCCAAATCGTTTGTGATAAAAAACCTCACTGATACTGAATTAAAAAAAGCATATATCCTATGCCAGGACATGCAGATTATCCAGGGTATTGACATGTGTATAACATGCGACCCTGAAGGGGTAGTTAATTACATGAAGCACGTGAAGCCGGTAGCAGAATGCTGAACCATGGCGTCACGTAAAACTGTCAATATGACATAAGCTTTACGGGCCGGATTGAAGCAATATAAATCCGGCTCTCAAACTACCCCCCTCTCCACAAATAGCCGGTACAGATACCTTCTCAACCAACTGTTATCCCAATGCATTAGTCAGCAGGAATAATGCCTGAGAAATTTCAGGGCAGTACATCAGAGTCATGCTGCCTTCTATTCAGTAGTCCTGAGAAAAAACCACAAAATTTGCAGCATGATATTAAAGAATCTTTACTGTTTTCCTGAAATTATGAAGGTATTCGTCCCTGCTGGATAGACACCAGGTACAGGCATCTACAAAATCTTCTGCCAAAACAGCTATTCCCATTTTTCTGATGGCGAATTATAATTGACAAAGGGGAGGCTGTTTAAAAATGCAGGCCGTTGCCATTTTCACAATAGGCTTAACCTCAATACTCATGCAGATAACTGCACTGAGACAGCTACTTTCTGTGTTCTCCGGCAATGAACTTGATATCGGGATAACGCTGTCCGTATGGTTAATTATTACAGGCATAGGAAGCTATGCGGGCCGCAGGCTTAAATCCATACAGGGTTTTGCCCTTTCATTTTTTGCAGTTGCACTTTTTGTGCAGTTAACAGTTCTGTTTATAAGTTTAATCCGACCTTGTTTCTCAATAGGATTCGGAGAAACAATACCCCTCGGCATCACCTTGATTGCCACAGTCATAACGCTCCTCCCTCTCTGCATGGCTGTCGGCATGCAGTTTCCGCTTGCGGTTTCCCACACTCAGGGGAAAACAGCAAAGGTATACGGCATTGAGGCAGCAGGAGCATTTACAGGAGGGATATTATTTGTATTACTGCTGTCAGGCAGAGTAAATGCATTAACGCTTTCCCTGTCAATAAGCATCCTGAACTGTATAATCGCGCTGCTGCTCATAAAAAAACGCTTTTTAATCGCACTGCTGTTAATCCCGCTTGCCCTGTATGCCGGAATCAATAGAATAGATCTGTCGCTGCTGAGCCAATTAAAAGGCCTCCAACTCATTAAAAAAGTGGAATCGCGATACGGAGAGATTGCGGTCTTAAAAATCAGAGAGCAGTTTAATGTCTATTCTTTAGGCAAATTTCAGTTTTCATACCCCGACCCTCAGACAGAAGAGATAAAAGCTCACCTGACGGTGTCAGCTCATCCTTCACAAAATATTCAGGATGTAATTGTAATCGGCGGCTCTCCCTCAGTATTAAGGGAATTTTTAAAATACAGCGCTTCAAGGATTGACTTCATTGAGATAGACCCTGAGATGATAAATGTTTCTTTTGGAATACTCAGTCCGGAGGACAGAAATATACTGAATGATAAAAGGCTCCGGATAATAACAGCAGACGCAAGAAAATTTATTAAGACTCTTCAAAATACCCGGTACGACCTTGTTGTTCTCAACCTGCCTGAACCCTCCACTGCCGGTATTAACAGGTTTTATACTGTTGAGTTTTTCAAAGAAGCTCACAAGGTCCTGCGACAGGGCGGTATGCTTTCCCTGTCTCTTCCCACATCATCGGGCTATGTCGGGAAAAGGATGCAGATTGCAAACGGCTCTGTTTTTAATTCATTAAAAAGCGTCTTTAAAAATGTCAGTGTATCTTCTGAAGAATACGGTATCATGCTTGCCTCGGATAGTTTTATGGACACGAGACCGGAAATGCTTGAAAGCAGGTTCTCCAAAAAAATAATCGGCACAAAATATTTTCATCCTTACATCATAAAAGATGCCTTCTCTCCGTTAAAGGTCAGGGCGCTGGAAGAACGGCTCGGAAAGACGAAGGCTGTAAATAATGATCTGCGTCCCGCCGCTTATCTTTATAACCTGATGCTGTGGGCAGAGGCGCAGAAGATTGATATGCTCATGTCCGTGCCTGAATACGAAAAATGGCTTATAGCGGCGGCAATCATCATGCTCATCACTGCTGTATTTGTTTTGCGTAAAAAAGTTCAGTCAGCGCACTACTCCATTTTTACTACGGGATACTCGGCTATGGCTTTTTCAATAGTGATAATCCTGACTTATCAGTCGGCATTCGGATACATATATGAAATGATAGGCATACTCACAGCGACTTTTATGGCAGGAATTGCGGCAGGCGCATATATTACAAAACATATGAAAAAATCTTTATTCAGGCTGAAGACATGCGAAGTTTTGACTATTTTGCTGTTAATCACTTCTCCGCTTTTTTTTAAAGACGAATTTGTTTTCTATCTGCTCAGTTTTTCAGGCGGGCTGATTGCAGGCGCGGAATTTGTGGCGGCAAATAAATTTTTAGGGGAGATTGGGGGATTATCAAATATTGCCGGAAAACTTTATGCCCTGGACCTTGCAGGGTCATTCTTAGGAGCATTTCTTACGGCAATATTTTTTGTGCCCTTGCTGGGGATTCAAAATACACTCCTGTTTGTGGCATTATTAAAACTATCATCGCTGGCATTGCTCTTTTCCATTAAAGAGGGGATTTAGTATTGTGTTTAAATACAAGGTTCAGAATGGACAACAACGGTATATATGTCTGCAAAACTTTAAGGCAACACATTAGTGTCATGCTGCCTTTTTACACATAGCTCAGGGCAAATACTTAAAAATTTTTGCAGCATGACAGATAATAATCATTGTTGTATTCTTAAAGTTTTAAGGACATGTATGCCGTTGTATAAAACATAAAGAGTCAAACATGAAAAAAATTAGAATAATTCTGCTTCTCACAGCAATCGTCTCACTCATTTTAGGATACCTCCTGCATCCTGAGGAATTCATTGATGAAAGGAAATTTCTCAAAGATATTGCGCCTGACATCACATTTGCCGAAAAAGGCGGCGCTCCCCCTCATTATTTTTCAGATGAAGGCATTGCAGCATTTAATACTTATGACATTATGCCCTCTATCAGAGGATATGCAGGCCCGATAAAAACTCTAATTTCATTAAATAGGGAAGGGAAAATTACAGGGATAAAAATTATCGGACACAGCGAGACAAAAAATTACGTTCATTACATGGAAAGCCCGCAATATCTTAACCGGTTCATAGGCAAAAGCATCAGCGACCCGTTTGAAATTGACAAAGACATTGACGGCATAAGCAGGGCCACTGTAAGCGTTACAGCGCTGGCAAAGTCCATAAAAAACTCCTCAAGAATAATCGCATTAAACGTCTACGGATTAACTGCCGGCGCAGAAGAAGCGGTCATGACGACAGACATTAACTGGATATGGTATTTGTTATTGTTTTTAGCGTCGCTGACTTTCTATTTTGCGGCAAGGCGCTCAAAGAAATTTTTAAAGTCGCGCGACATCACTTTGCTTGCAGGAATAATCATTATTGGTTTATATCTTTCAAGTCCTTTTTCAATTCTGCATGTTTTTAACCTCCTGCTTCTCAGACACTCTTCTGCAATCATCTGGTATGTAACAGCCGGAAGCACAATACTGTCAATAATTATTGCGGGAAGATTCTACTGCGGATGGCTGTGCCCGTTTGGCGCATTGTGCGAATTTGCAGGCAGGCTTCCGTTTAAAAAATGGGAGGTCCCGAAAGAAACTGATGATAAATGGCGCAGATTAAAATATGTCCTGCTTGGGGTGATTATAGCTATTGTTTTTATCAGCAAAAGAATTGATTACGGAAATTATGAAACATATGTAACCCTGTTTTCATTCAGCGGAAATGTTTTTACATGGACGCTGGTTGCCGTGTCGCTTATTGCAAATCTGAAAGTAGAGCGCTTCTGGTGCAGGTATCTGTGCCCTGTTGCGGCATTTACAGGGCTATTTTCAAGAAAGGCTGACGGCTACCCGAGCAGGCATGACTGCCCGATGGGAAATAAACCGTCTCCGCACATATCAGAGTGCATCAGATGCAATAGGTGTTATAAAGGCAGTGAATAGTAAACAGTGGATAGTAATTAGTATGAACAAGTAAAGTAAAAATGTTTTACCAAGACTTCCGTTCCTTGTGAAGATATGCCTTTGCGTATATCCCTTTGCCTGCGCCTGAGAGGTCTTTTCTATAACTTTTAGGCTTAGGCATAATTATAGTAACATCACCTTTCACAATAACAAGAAGCTCATCCTGTCCTTTAAGCTTCATTGCCTCACGCGCCTCTTTGGGAATAACTATTTGGTTCTTTGAGCTAAGCCGCACAGTCTGCATAAAAACACCTCCTTCCCTTGCTTTACTTATATCATATAAAGTAAAGCAAAGTTAATCGTCGGGCGTGGAAACCGCTTTAGGTAGTGTCAAGACTTTTGTGTAAATTCTTTTAACGTGGGGATTGGGGTCGGGGATTGGGGTCAGATCTTGAAATATCATTTTTATTCTGTTTTTATTATCATCTTACTGACAACAGCAGCAATGAACGTCTAAATAATCCGTTGTATCTCTCAACGAATATCCTTTCTGATACAGCCTTATATTTCAAGACCTAACCCGTACAACCCAACTCGCAGGATTCTTATAATTAAGTTTGTAAATTTATGCTATAATTTATCAGAACATAAAAGATATTTGGGAGGTAAAAATTATGTCGCCAACAAAAGAAATAATATCAAAAGCATTGCACCTTAAACCAGCGGAAAAATCCATAGTGATTGAAGCCTTAATGAAAAGCCTGGATGTTCCAGACCCTGAAATTGAAAAAATTTGGGCAGAGGAAGCAGAGAAAAGACTGAAAGCCTATAAAGCCGGGAAATTAAAAACTGTTTCTTTTAATGATATGTTTGCGAAAAAATAATCGCACATGAACAACGAAAGGAAATTTAAGCTTTTAACATATTTTTCGGCAATTCTCATAGCCCTGACGCTCTCTTATAACATTCTTCAGGAGTATCTAATGCCAGGGATAGAAGGCTATCTTGAGCGAAAGGTTTATTATGAGAATGTGATTTCTCAAAAAGGGCTGAGCCTGCATAAGGGGATGTACTGGCGGGAGAAGGAATAGACCGGTCCTTGCCACAATATTATTGCAAAATTATCAATTATCATTTCAAATTGCAAATTTTAAAATGCTAACTTTGCAATGATAAATTTACAATGAATATTTTTCCTGTGTCCTCTGTGGTTAATAGCCTTTTTAAGTTATAATTAAGCATGAGCAAGAAGGTGCTGTGCGAGCTTTGCCCCACGGAATGCCTGCTTGAGGATTATCAGGTTGGCGGATGCAGGGCAAGGATTAACAAAGGCGGCGTCCTTTACAGCCTTGTGTACGGAAAGCCGTGTTCAGTCGCCATTGACCCCATTGAGAAAAAGCCGTTTTATCACTTCCTTCCCGCAACAACGGCATTTTCAATTGCAACTGCAGGCTGTGTGCTCGGATGCAAGTTCTGCCAGAACTGGCAGATATCTCAGGCAAAGCCTGAAGACGCCGATAACCTTGACCTGCCTCCTGACGAAGTCGTAAGGCAGGCAATGTTCAACAACTGCAGGACCATAACCTACACCTACACTGAGCCGACTGTATTTTATGAATACATGTTTGATACTGCTAAAATCGCCCGGAATTTTAATGTGAAAAACACTATGCACACATGCGGTTATATTAATGAAAAACCGCTGAGGGAGCTTTCAAAATATATGGATGCGGCAGACGTGGACCTGAAGGCATTTACAGAGGATTTTTACAACAGGATATGCGGGGGAATGCTGAAACCCGTGCTGGATACTCTTGTAACGCTTAGACGGGAAGGTGTATGGCTTGAGATTACCAATCTCGTTATCCCTACTCTTAATGATGATGTAAAAACTATAACGGAGATGTGCAGGTGGATTGTTAAAAACCTCGGCGCCGACATCCCGATACACTTTTCAAGGTTTTTCCCGTATTATAAATTAACCAATCTGCCCCCTACACCTGTTGAGACGCTGAGGGATGCGCACTCAGCGGCAATGGATGCAGGGCTCAGATACGTTTATATCGGCAATATGCGGAGCGATGCTGAGAACACATACTGTCATCACTGCAAACAGCTTCTGATTGCGAGAATCGGTTATGCAGTTATGCGGAATAATATTTCCGGAGGCAGGTGCAGATTCTGCGGTGCTGTCATTCCGGGGGTATGGGGATGAGGGATAGCAATAATTTTAGAGAAATGGCGAATATCGCAGGGTATCCTAAAGTCTCCCCTCCCTTGACGGGAGGGGATGAAGGGGAGGGTGGAAACAGCATCTTAATCACCCCCACCCTCGCCCTCCCCCGTCAAGGTGGAGGGAAGTATAAGGAAACCCCACGGTCCCGAAGACTTTCGGAATTGGGTATTGAAAACTTAATAAATTTTTGCATTCTAAAATTTTTGAGGGAATTTATGTCTGCTTCAGAAAAGGTTTGGGGGTTAATATCATGACAAGGAGAGATTTTTTAGGTTTCTTTCTTTTAGGCGGGCTCGTCAGCCTTTTTTATAAAAAGATTAAACCCGCTGTAAAATCCGAACCCAAGAAAGCTATGTTCTGGAGGAATACAGATGAGACTTAGTAAGTTCACAGTAAACAGTTCACTGTTCACCGTTCACTGTTTACTGTTCACTGTCTGCTGTTTGCTGTTCATTGTTTCCGGATGTGAGGGAAAGGTAAAAGAACCATCTGTTGCAGGGGCCTTTTATCCGGCTGATGCCAAGACCCTGAAGGAAATGGTTGACGGCTTTCTTTCAGCGGCTGAATACAAACCAGTTGACGGCAGGCTAATCGCGCTCATATCCCCGCATGCAGGGTATGAGTTTTCAGGGCATGTCGCCGCCTACTCTTACAGGCATTTAAAAGAACGTGATGTTGATACAGTCATTCTCATAGGCCCAAGCCATTACAGTACCTTTACAGGCGCGTCCGTATATACCAAAGGCAGTATGAAGACGCCTCTCGGGAAAATAGCGATTAATAAAAAAATCGCAAAATCCCTGATAAACGAAAAGGCAAATGTCGCCTTTTACCCTGCTGCCTTTGAAAAAGAACATTCGCTTGAGGTGCAGATGCCATTTCTTCAGCAGTCATTGAAAAATTTCAGCATCGTCCCCATTCTTATCGGCTCGCCGACAAGGGAGTCTTTTCAATTCCTTACGGAAAAGCTGACAGAAATACTCAGGAAAAATGAAAAGGCAATAATCATTGCAAGCACTGACCTTTCTCATTACCATGACTATGAAACCGCTGTCAATATGGATAGCAAAACCATTGACGCAATAAGCAGGTTGTCCACAGAAGAGGTTGAGAGGCTTATGGCAAGCGGTCAGGGAGAGATGTGCGGAGGATTTCCCGTGATGTTCACCATGGCGGTTGCAAGGGCATTAGGCGCCACGAACGGCGTTGTTTATAAATACGCAAACTCAGGAGATGTGACTAATGATAAAAACCGGGTCGTAGGATATTCTGCAATGGGTTTGTACATGAGCACGCTTACAGAGGCGCAAAAAAAAGAGATCCTTTCACTTGCCAAAAATACAATTCTCCATTATGTCAAACACAACGAAGTCTTGCAGGCTGAAACAAAAGACCCGAGGCTGATGGCAAACGGAGCCACCTTTGTCACTATAAACAGGCAGGGCAATCTCCGCGGCTGTATAGGCAATATTCAGCCCTTCATGCCCCTGTATCAGTCTGTAATCAGAAATGCGGTATCGGCGGCATCAAAAGATTACAGGTTCTCGCCTGTGAGAGCAGAGGAATTAAATGATATGGAAGTGGAGGTAACCGTGCTCTCGCCGCTTGTAGCTTTACAAAATATTAAAGATATAAAAATTGGCGTTCACGGGCTGTTTATTGTCAGCGGAGAAAATTCAGGCATACTGCTTCCGCAGGTCGCAACGGAATATAAATGGGATGTAAACGCATTCCTTGAAAATGTCTCGCTTAAGGCAGGGCTTCCGAAAGATGCGTGGAAAAATTCGCAGCTTTATACTTTCACGGCGGATATAATAAAATAACTTCGTGCATATCACTTTAGGCAAATGGACTCAGAATAAACTTGACAGCTTACTGCATCAATCCGCGAAAATTAAAGACACCGGCGCGCGCATAGATTTTCTTTCACGGCATTTTCTTAATATTGATTATAAAGAATCCACTCTAACCGGCAGTGCTGATATTCCGGAAGTTCTTGCGGTAAATCTTTCAGGCATTGACTGCTTTACCTATCTTGATTACATAGAGTCAATGCGGCTGTCAGGCTCATTTTCTGAATTTATGGAAAATCTAAAAAATGTAAGGTACAGAAACGGGAAAATAGCGTTTGAAAACAGAAATCACTTTTTTACAGACTGGAGAGAGTTTAATTCGGAGTTTATTGATGATGTTACGGCAAAAACCGGCGGCAGAAAGACAAAAATCATCGCTAAAATCCTGAATAAAAAAGCAGACGGCACATTTTTTATAAACGGCATTAAGCCTGTTCGGAGAGAGATTAAATATATTCCTTCAGGCGTTATTGATGATGCTGTGATGGATAAAATCAAGACAGGCGATTATGCGGGGATATATTCGGATATGCAGGGGCTTGATGTTTCGCATGTCGGGATTATTATTAAAAACGGCAATGCAGTCAATTTAAGACACGCCTCCTCTGAAAAGGGAAAGGTGGTTGAGCAGAATTTCAGGGAGTACATAAGGAATAAACCGGGAATGATTATTTTAAGACCAAAATTTTCTATAGAATACGGAGGATGCAGATGTTGAGAAAAAATTTATTTTCTGATACCTTAACGCACATTTAACTAATGTTTGACGGTAAATATTAATTATCAGCGTTTAAAGATACTTTCAATATCATCATCAGGTTAAATAAATTTTTGAGCAATGTCTGCGTCCTCAAAGACAAAACTATTGAGATACGATGCTATCTGAAAAACGCAAACCCATTCTGAAATCAATTTTCAGCAGCCGCATGCTGACAGCCTTTGTCATGGGTTTTGCCTGCGGCCTGCCCCTGCTTTTAACCATAACAGTACTGCAGGCCTGGATGAAGGAAGAGGGGGTAGATCTGACGCTAATAGGGCTGATGGCGCTTGTCGGTCTGCCATATACAATAAAATTCCTATGGGCTCCCTTGCTTGACCGCTTTACCCTGCCGTTTCTGGGCAGACGGAGAGGTTGGATGCTTATGGCGCAGTTTTTTTTAATTTTATCTGTTGTCGCGCTTGCTTTCACTGACCCCGTAAAAAATCCATGGATGTTAGCCTCTGCAGCGCTCCTTGTGACCTTCTTCAGCGCCTCTCAGGATATTGTTGTGGATGCCTACCGTAGGGAGGACTTAGCTGATGAAGAATTGGGGCTTGGGTCTTCATTATATGTCAACGGATACCGCGTGGGAATGCTTCTGGCTTCAGGCGGCGGATTGATAATGGCAGATTACATGTCATTTCGCATGGTTTATATAATAATGGCAGGCTGTATGCTAATCGGAGGCATAACCACATTGACGGTAAGAGAACCCCAAGTTGCAGTTGCTCCGCCCGCGAGTTTAAGAGATGCTGTTTTAAATCCTCTCAGGGAATATTTCAGCCGTCAGGGTGCATTATGGATGCTGGCATTTATACTCTTATACAAAATCGGCGACACCATGGCAAGCGCAATGACAACGCCCTTTTATCTGGACCTGGGTTTTACGAAAACAGAAATCGGGGCCATAGTCAAATTGTTTGGTTTCTGGGCTACAATCGCAGGCAGTCTCACGGGCGGAATAATCATGCTCAGGCTCGGGATCAACCGCTCGCTGTGGATATTTGGTTTTCTTCAGGCTGTATCTACCGCCGGCTTTGCCGTACTTGCGCGCATCGGGCACAGCCTGCCTGCATTGTCCGCAGTAATCGGCTTTGAGAACCTGACAGGCGGCATGGGCACAACCGCATATGTCGCTTTCATGGCAAGCATCACGAATAAAAAGTTTACCGCAACACAATATGCGCTTTTAAGCAGTCTCATGGGAGTTCCGAGGGTGCTTGCCTCAGCGCCTACGGGTTTTCTGGCAAAAAACACCGGATGGGAAGGTTTTTTTATTGTGTGCACTTTAATAGCAGTTCCGGGGATACTGCTTCTTGTGAAATTCGCGCCATGGAACTCTGAAAAACACAAATAATTATAGCTATTGGCGACAGGTATAGATACCTTCAAAATCTTTAGAACGCAACAATAATAATAACAAGTCATGTTGCAAACTTTAAAGTCTTCTCTTTAAACCAACATCCCAAAAAGGCAACATGACATTCAGCGGTGTTGCTCTAAAGCTTTTTCAGATACCTATACCTGCCGCTTCAAGCGTTCATCCCTGCGTGTAAGACAAGCAGGGATGGATGTCTGAAGAATTTCAGGGCAGTACATTAAAGTCATGCTGCCTTCTATTCAATAGTCCTGAGCAAAAACCACAAAATTTGCAGCATGACATTCAATAATTTTACTGTTTTCCTGGAATTTAGAGGGTATTTATGCCTGCTCACTAACTATATACATGCTGAAGATGTATAATATTCTTATGAGCACTGACCATGAAAAACTGAAGAAGGTTTCTGCTTATCTTGAGGAAGAAGTCCTTGAGGCGCTTAAAGAGCTTGCAAAGGATTATTCAAAAGAAACAGGTCAGAAATGGTCCAAGGGCGCTGTGATTAGGCTTGCGCTAAGCGAGTTTTTCAGCAGGAAGGGAAAGATTTTGTAGCGGTCATTCCCACTTGATGCCCCGTGATTTCAGATACTCCTGTGCGCCTTTATGCCCTAATTTTGCCGCTTTTTTAAAATCCTTGACAGCCTCTTTTTCTTTGCCAAGGCTGAAATTTGCAACTCCATGGTTATTAAAAGCCTCTGCATCTTTTGGATTTAGTTCAATAGCCTTGTTAAAATCCTTAATAGCCTCTTTATATTTTCCAGATTTGCCGTAGGCAAGCCCCCTGCTGTTATAAGCCAGCGCATATCCGGGAAACATCTCAATGGCTTTGTCAAAGTCCTTAATTGCCTCCTGATATCTGCCTAATTCTCTGTAAGCAATCCCCCGGTTATAGTAATTCTTTTCATTTTTTGGGTTTTGTTCAATCGCCTTGTCAAAGTCCTTAAGCGCCTCCTGATATTTGCCGGTATTAATATAAGCAATTCCACGGTTATAATAAATTTGAAGTTCGGGATTCAGTTCTACTGCCCGCGTTAAATCTTTGATTGCTTCACGGTATCTGCCTAATTCCTTAAAAGCAAACCCGCGGTTATTATAAGCCCATTCATCTTGGGGGTCCTGCTCAATAACCTTGTCAAGATCACTGACTGCTTCTTGAAATTTACTCAACATCACATAAGCAGTCCCGCGTTGACGATAAGCCTCTGTATATCCGGGGTCAAGTTCAATGGTTTTTGTAAAGGCATCTATTATTTCTTTGTGATTGGCTGTTATTACGGCAATATATCCTTGTTCAAACCAGTAGGTTGCACCTAATTTCCTTGCAGTTTCATTATATTGAGCAATTATCTTTTTATCTCTCAGTCCGGGCTCGTTGCTATCAGTCTTAACCGCCTGCAGTTCTTTTCTCAATTTTTCAAGTTCCATAAAAAAATCTGCTGATTTTTTGTCCACTGCCTCCAATTCTTTCATCCTTTGTTCGCCGCTGCGGATGAAATCAATAATTCTGATTGTAATGTCCGGATTGGCTGAAATTTTGGCTTTAATAAAATATTTCTTCTCATCCCATTTTTCATCTATTATCTCAACACTGACTGCCCCTGCAATTATGGTGGTAATCCGGTCTTTTGTCAGATGCAAATCCTTTGTGAGTCCTCTGCTTTCAAGATAATTTTTAATTTCCTCAATAAGAAGTCTTTTCACCTGTTTCAGCGCAATTATCCTGCATGAAACCTCGCTGTCAATCTCACTTGACTGATATGTGTATTCTTTCTCAAATGTAACAATATCGGCAGATATCGCATTGACGGCTAAAAAAATAAATACAGCAACAATAAAAAACTGCTTAACAATCATTTTTAAAACATCCGGATTATTTTTCTGCATTTTCCCCTTCCCCCGCTTAATAATCATTTCCCGATATCCTTCCACAGGCATACCTGATTTCTACCGTTGTCTTTTGCGTAATAAAGCGCCCGGTCCGCCTTATTGATAAGGTCTTCCTTATTCTCCGCATCATGCGGATATGTGGCGACGCCAATGCTTAAGGCTATTGTTAAATCGTTTCCATCAACAGCAAAAGGCGTATTCATGACTTTGACCCTTAGCCTCTCTGCGATCTTTTTGGCGCGCGGGGTCTCTGTATTCAACAGCACCGCAGCAAATTCTTCACCGCCGTATCTTGCTATGATATCTATGCCCCTGAGTGTTTTTTTAAGTATCGCCGCCAGGCCGAGAAGGACCGCATCACCGGCAGGATGCCCGTGGACATCGTTTATTTTTTTGAAATAGTCAATATCCATAACCAGCAGAGAAATCGGCTGCGGGAACCTTTCGTATCTCTGAAATTCCTCTCCGAGCCTCTCATAAAAATGTTTATGGTTATAAAGCCTTGTGAGTCCATCTGTCATGGCAAGTTTTTCAACTTCATGGTGAAGCCTTGCATTGGTCATGGACAATGCAGCCTGGTCAGCCATAATGCTCAGAAAGTGCCCGTGAAAAGAGCTTATTGCATCTGCCTCGCGTGAAATAACGGCAAGTATGCCTAACACATCATTGCCGGAGGACATTATGGGAATTCCCAAAAAAGTCTTTGCATCAGGAATCCTGAACGGATACACTCCCCGCTTCCCCTCCAGATGGGAAAAATGCAAAGGTTGCTTGTTTTTGACAATCAAATCAAAATAAGTTCCTTTTGAATAAAAGCTCTCATCCTCAGGTTCAAACCCTTCTTTTGCAACAACCTTGAGTTCTCCCTTATCAGGAATGAAAAAACCGACTGCCGATGAATTCACCATCCCAAAGACAAGCTCCACAAGTTTTTCCGCTATCTCCTCAACCCTTAAAGAAGTGCCGAAAGACCTGCTAGCCTCATGAAGTGATTTAAATCCCTTTGCAAAACGCTCCACCTCAACATAACTCCTTGCCTTCCCGATGGTCTGTCCTATCTGACCGGCAAAACTGGCGGCAATATCTTCTTCATGCGCGCCGAATGCCGATTCCCCGTTGCTGACCATCTCAAGCACTCCGACAGAAACACTGCCGTCAAACACAGGCACGCACAGCGAAGACCCTGCATCCTTTGATGCTGTATTTTCAATGTCAAAAAGGCTGTATTTAAATCTTGGCTGAATAAGTGATTTTTTCCCTTTTATTACACTTAACAAATACCCTTCGCCGTGATATGCGGATTTTGAATATTTATCCTCTGTTGACGCCTTTAATACAAGACTATCCCCCTCCAGCATAAACAGTGCGACTGCATCAGTGTTAATTATTTTTTTGATAAGAAAAAGCATTTCCTTTAAATCCCTTTCTGTGTCAAGAACCGACTTAACAAGGTGGGAAAACCTGTCTTCGTTAAAAAGCGACCCTTCGGTTGATGCATCAAGATTCAGGGCGCTGTTCTTCAGTTTTTCAAGGTCTTCAACCGCCTTTTTTGATATCTTAAGTCTTTTATGCGAAATGTAGTAGGAAATTATGCCTGTGACCAGAATAAAAAAATAGCTCCCGCTTTCTTCTGAGAAATATCCCTTGTTCCACCACTGAGACGGTATCCCCAGCAGAAAAATTGCCGCTATGCACGAAATAATAATTTTAAACGGGAAGTAACCTGAAATAATAACGATGACCGAAATATAGGCAAGGTGCAATAACGGCTTATTGAAAAACCTGATAAGCGTCTCAATGAGAAGAAGCAGCGGCAGAAGGAGTTCAAGGCTTTTCCATCCTGAGAAAGGAAAACCTTTTTTTATGTAGCTCAGATAACGGTATAAGCCTGTAAATATTATAATGCCTGAAATTGAAATCCATGGAATTAAAACAGGTTTTGTCTTCAGAAAGCCGGAATAAAATATAAATAACAAATAGGCAATCGTTACAGTAAGCGGGAAAACGGCTTTTTTAAATTTATCCATTTTATTGCTTAAAAATGTTTAAAATTAAACCGTTGCGGCTAATACCTTAAGTATATCTTTATATCGCTGTGCCGTCTTTGAAACAATTTCCTCAGGGAGTTCAGGCCCGGGATAACTCTTATCCCAGTCAAGCGTGAGGAGGTAATCCCTGACAATCTGCTTGTCAAAGCTGTCCTGCCCTTTGCCCGGCGCATAATCTCTTAAGGACCAGAAGCGGGATGAATCCGGCGTCAGAAGTTCGTCTATCAGGATTAACTTACCGCAGTTCACCCCGCTTGAAATCAATGAGTTTTTAGCGGGGTAAATGCCGAATTCAAATTTTGTGTCGGCAATTATTATGCCTTTTTTCTCAGCCAAATCCCTTGCCTTTGAATAAATCTTAATGCTCGCACTCCTCAATCTTTCCGCAGTCTCATCTCCGACAATGCGTTTCATTTCATTAAAAGATATATTAATGTCATGCCCTTCATCCGCCTTAGTGCTCGGAGTAAAAACCGGTTCAGGGAGCTTGGATGATTCCACAAGCCCGGCAGGAAGTTTTATGCCGCATACAACGCCTTTTTCTTTATATTCCTTCCATCCGGAACCCGAAAGATATCCCCTGACAATACATTCCACAGGCATGGGGTTTGCTTTTTTCACAAGCATGCTCCTGCCTTCAAGCATCTCATGATATTTACGGAGTTTTTCAGGGAAATCCCTGACATCAGTTGCAACTATATGGTTTTTGATGATATCTTCCATCTGCCTGAACCAGTAAATGGAAATCTGCGTAAGCACCCTTCCCTTTCCGGGTATGCCGTTTGGCAGAACAACGTCAAAGGCGGAAACCCTGTCGGTTACAACAAGAAGCAGATGCTCGCCAAGGTCGTAAAGGTCCCTCACCTTTCCGCACCGCGGAACGCCCACATCAGGCATTTCTGTTTTCAGAATAATTTTTTCCACTGATTCTCCATTGATAGATTTTATCATAAACAAAAAGATATTTGTCTGAACAATTTTACAAATTCAAATGTATTTCCGGCGTATTTTTAATTTTCTTATTTCGTGCTTGCAATAGCAGGCTAAAATAACTATTATTTATATTAAAATCATGGCAATAAATCCTGAAGCAGTTAAGCAGGTAACTGAACGGGGCTACAAGATTAAGGAAAGATTTGTATGAGGAGATAATTTCTGGATTCCCTGGTCAAGTCCAAAGCGGATCTCCGCAAGGAGTCGCATCGACTGGAGAATGACATCGTTTGTTAGAAAGAGCAAAAATTTTTAATGCTTAATATCCTTCCTGACAAAAATAATTTCATAGAAGCCGCTAAAACAGGGATAATATATCCTGTTTATGCTCAACTGCCTTTTACGCCGCCTCACGAAATTTACAATACTCTGGAAAGCCCATACAGTTTCCTGCTTGAAAGCGCAAAGGGCCCTGAAAAAATTGCGCGGTATTCATTTGCCGGAATTGAGCCGTTTTTAATTTTTAAAGTAAAAGACGGGGTTGTGGAAATAGAAACAAAGGGGCAAAGGGACAAAGGGACAAAGGGACAAAGAATATTTAACACCACCGTACCTCTTAAAACATTAAAGGAACTGCTCACATGCTGTAAGATTGACTCTCCTCCAAATCTTCCTCCTTTTATCGGCGGTGCAGTGGGTCTTCTGAGTTATGATTTTGTCCAGTACTTTGAGCGCCTGCCGAAGACCGTGATTGATGACCTTAAAATCCCTGATGCACACTTTTTATTCTTTGATACCGTGATTGCCTTTGACCATAAAGATAAAAAGGTTTTTATCATCTCATGCCATGGAGCGGAGCAAATACTCAGTTCAAGCGTTCAATCGTTCAAGGGGGCAAACAGTCAAAAGTCCAATATCCAATCCCCAAAGCCTAATCCCCAATCTGATTATGGCAGTTATTACGACAGGGCGTGTGAAAAGATAAATGCGCTATATAAAAAAATTAGTTCAAATAGTTTAAATTCGTTTGAACAGCTTGAACAATTTAAACAATTTGAACGCCTTAAAAAAATTGAGATTCACCATGAAATGGGCAAAGAAAAATATATGAATATTGTCAGAAAAGCAAAAGAATACATCAAGGCAGGGGACATCTTCCAGGCAAATCTCTCGCAGAGGGTCTCGGCTGACATAGGGAATACAACGCCATGGCAGATTTATCTGCAATTAAAAGAGATAAATCCATCCCCGTTTGCAGGTTATCTGAACATGGGAGATTATCACATAGTAAGTTCATCTCCTGAAAGACTGTTGCGGATTCAGGGGAATACTGTTGAAACAAGACCGATTGCAGGCACAAGACCAAGGGGGGCAGATGCCGGAGGCGACAAAAAAATGCGGGCAGAACTCCTGCTTAATGAAAAAGAACGCGCAGAGCATCTGATGCTCATTGACCTTGAGAGAAATGACCTCGGCAGAATTTCCGACTACGGCTCGGTCCTTGTTGATGAATTCATGGCGACAGAGGACTACTCGCATGTGATTCATATAGTTTCCAATGTCAGCGGCACGCTTGCAAAAGGCAGAGACTGCTTTGACGCAATAAGGGCTGCATTCCCCGGAGGGACCATTACCGGAGTCCCAAAGGTAAGGTGCATGGAAATAATTGACGAGCTTGAGCCGGTTGCAAGAGGACCTTACACAGGTTCATTCGGATACATCGGTTTTAACAGGACCATGGATTTAAACATTATCATCAGGACCTTTGTGATTAAAAACAATATCGCCTATGTGCAGGCAGGCGCCGGTATTGTGGCGGATTCCGAACCGGAAAAGGAATATTACGAAACGCTCAAAAAAGCCGAGGCGCTTATTAGGACGCTGGGGAAGTTGTAGGAGTCAATTGGAAATTTCAAAAACTTTAATTAGGAGTCAATAAAAAGTTTTATTTGTTAAATGCATTTCAATCACGGCAGCAAACTAAAGGCGCCGCAATGCTTGGGCTTTATCACAGAAAAGTGTTTTCTGTCAGTTGTCACTATTTTACAGACATTCAACCTCTCGGAAATTGCTATTATAGAGGCATCCACAAATCCAATATTAAAATCTTCGTATTTTTTTAATAACTCAATGCAGCAATTTAAATCAACAACGCTGAAATGTTCAATACTGAGTTCCTTGTTGATTAATGAATTAATAAATTCTATTTCAGCAAATGAGCCTAAATATGTGTTTAAGAGATAACAGGCCTCGGGTATTACCGTAGAAGGAATAATCAATCTGCCTTTATAAGAGCTTACAAAATCAACAGTTTGTTTATGCCAGGAATCTTTTTTATCTGCAAGCGCATAAATAATGCCTGTATCGCAAACAGCAGTATCTATTTTATAGCTTTTTTCCAAAGCAATTCCTCATGCCGTCCTGCTATGTCTTTCCTGCCGCTGTCTCCAATACCAACAAAAGACACCCTTTTCTTCTTAAATCTCTTTCGTTTAATGTAACTCAGCATCGCCTCTCTTATAATCTCCGCCACGCTCCTGTTTTCTTCTTTTGAGACCTCTTTGATTTCATTGAGCAAATCAGCATCCGCAAATATAGTAGTCCTTTTCATAAATACCTCCTGTCATATATATGATATATGCTACTATTTTATTTGTCAATAATCTGCCGTTACCGGGAAAAAATATTCTTAAACAGTAGTGTCCGCTAAAAATTTAATAAATTACCACTATACGTCATTCCTGCGCAGGCGGGAATGACAGAAAAACTACCTGCCTTGTTGAATAGCTTTCTTTACTGTTTTAACCCTGCCACTACGCATTTACCCCGCAGCATTTTTTGTACTTCTTACCGCTGCCGCAGATGCACGGGTCATTCCTGCCGATTTTCCTGTCCTTGACAACAGTCTGGGGCTTTTCACCGCCTTCTCCCCTGCCGTATTGCACCCTTGCCGGTTTCAAGACCATCTTTCTCTCCACGTTTTCTTCTCTTGCAATCTGAACCTTAAACAGCCTGTTTACAACCTCAGATGCGACCCTGTCGCTCATTCCTGCAAAGACTTCAAACGCCTCTTTTTTGTACTCCACAAGCGGGTCTCTCTGGGCATAACCCCTCAGACCTATGCCCTCCTTTAAATGATCCATTCCCAGGAGATGGTCTTTCCACTGCGAGTCAACCACCTGAAGGAGTATGTATCTTTCCAACTGCCTGAACATATCTGCGCTGATTTCTTTTTCTTTGTTCTCATATGCAAGTTTTATGCCCTGAACGAGTTTTTCATAAAGCTCATCAGACGTCTGCGCCTCTGCATTCGTCGTTATGGAAAAGTATCCGTAAAGGGTTTCTTTAAGCCCCTTCATATCCCACTCCTCAGGGTGCTTATCATCAGGACAATAGGCATTTAAAAACTCATTTAAAACATTTTCCGACATTTCAATAATCTTATCCTTCAAGCCTTCGCCTGCGAGTATGTCGCGCCTGAAAGAATAAATTTCAGTCCTCTGCTTATTCATCACATCATCATATTCAATAAGGTGTTTTCTGATGTCAAAATTATGCGCTTCAACTTTTTTCTGCGCATTTTCTATGGCCTTTGAAATCATCCTGTGCTCAATAGGCTGGGATTCATCCATCCCGAGCCTTCCCATAAGCCCCGCAATTCTTTCTGAGCCGAAGATTCTCATCAGGTCATCTTCAAGTGAAAGATAAAACCTTGACGTGCCCGGGTCCCCCTGCCGGCCTGAACGCCCCCTGAGCTGATTGTCAATCCTTCTTGATTCGTGCCTCTCTGTGCCGAGGATATGAAGCCCGCCCAGAGATAAAACTTTTTCCCTATCCTTCATGCAGAGTTCTTTTGCCTTATTCAGCGCCGCCTCATATTCCTCGTTTGTAAAATCTTTTTTATCACCGAGGATGTCTCTTGCAAGGCCTTCAGGATTGCCTCCGAGCACAATATCCGTGCCCCTTCCGGCCATGTTGGTTGCTATTGTCACAGACCGGCTCCGTCCAGCCTGCGCAACAATCTCAGCCTCTCTCTCATGATACTTTGCGTTCAGGACTGAATGCGGTACTCCTTTTTTTCTGAGCATCGCGCTGAGCACCTCTGATTTTTCTATTGATATGGTGCCTACCAGCACAGGCTGTCCCCTCTTGTGGCAGTCGGCAATCTCATTAATGACCGCATTAAATTTACCGCGCTCGGATTTATAAACGGAATCAGGATTATCAACCCTTATCATCGGTTTATTAGTCGGCGCAACCAGCACGTCAAGGTTATAAATCTTTGCAAACTCTTCAGCCTCAGTCTCGGCAGTGCCCGTCATTCCGGCAAGTTTTTTGTACATCCTGAAATAGTTCTGAAATGTAATGGTTGCGAGAGTCTGGTTTTCACTGGCTATCTTTACGCCTTCCTTTGCCTCAATCGCCTGATGAAGCCCGTCTGACCAGCGTCTGCCCGGCATAAGGCGTCCTGTAAATTCATCAACTATTATCACCTCATTGTCCTTGATAACATAATCCACATCCAGCCTGAAAAGGGTATGCGCCCTTAATGCCTGATTGACATGATGGACCAGCTCTATGTTGGAAGGGTCATACAAATTGCCCGCGCCCAAAAGCCTCTCAACCTTTATATTGCCTTCCTCTGTCAGGGTAACTGTTTTCAGTTTTTCGTCTATGATGTAATCGGTCTCTCTTGAGAGTTTAGGTATTATCTTATCAATTTTATAGTATTTGTCCGTTGACTCCTCAGAAGGTCCTGAGATGATAAGCGGAGTCCTGGCCTCGTCAATAAGGATGCTGTCAACCTCGTCAACAATCGCATAGTTCAGCTCTCTCTGGACATAATCATTTATGTCATACCTCATGTTGTCCCTGAGATAATCAAATCCGAATTCATTATTTGTGCCATAGGTAATATCGGCCAGATATGCCTCTTTCCTTGTCACAGGCCTTAAACCGGATAACCTCCTGTCAGGCTGATGATAGGAAGGGTCAAACAAAAAAGACGCATCATGCTGGATTGTGCCTACTGAAAGTCCGAGAAAGTGATAAATAGAACCCATCCACTGCACATCTCTCTTGGCAAGATAATCGTTGACAGTGACAACATGAACACCGTGACCATCCAGTGCATTAAGATAGACAGAAAGCGTTGCAACCAGCGTTTTTCCTTCTCCTGTCTTCATCTCTGCTATCCTGCCTTCATGCAGTACTATGCCCCCGATAAGCTGGACGTCAAAATGCCGCATGCCCGAAATCCTGTGCGAAACCTCTCTTACAACTGCAAACGCCTCAGGCAGAATATCATCAAGGCTTTCCCCTGACTCCAGCCTCCTGCGGAACTCATCTGTCTTAGCCTTAAGCCCGCTGTCGTCAAGGGAGGAAATTGATGATTCAAAAGAATTTATGGTCTCTGCGATAGAGGAGAGCCTCTTAATTTCACGCTCGTTCTTAGTGCCCATTATTTTTGTCAAAATATTAAACATGGTTTTTATTATAACAGAAATGCAGTGCTTGAAATAATACTGCAAAGAATAATACAATTATAACGACAGTAAACAGTGAATAGTTCTTTACTAACAACTGTTCACTAAATACTATTCACTAATAACTGTCTTTAACGCGGGTGTAACTCAGTGGTAGAGTGTCAGCTTCCCAAGCTGAAGGTCGCGGGTTCAAATCCCGTCGCCCGCTCTTTAAAAACAGTGAACAGTTGTCAGTGAACAGTGAGGTCATTCCTGCGGAGGCAGGAATCCAGAGTTTTACTATTCACTAAATACTATTCACTATCAACTATTTTGAAATGTCTAAAGGCTTAATACACGTTTACACAGGTGAAGGCAAGGGCAAGACTACTGCCGCTATGGGTCTTGCAGTCAGGGCGGTTGGACGCGGGAAAAAAGTCCTGATACTGCAATTCCTCAAAGGCAGGGGAACTGACTCAGGGGAAATCATTGCTGCAAAAAAATTAAAAATAAAAGTTGTACGGTTTAAAGGTCAGGTATCTCCGATATTCAGCCCTCAAATAAAACCGGCTGAGCTTAAAAAAGCCGTAAAAAAAGCAATAGCGCTGACAATAAGAGAAATAAAAAGCAATGCTTATGACATGATTATTCTGGATGAGTTTAATAATCTCCTCAGCGGCAGGCTTGCAGATATGGATGATGTCAGAGCAATTATTAAAGAAAAACCTGCCGGACTTGAACTCGTATTTACAGGCAGAAAGGCGCCGGAGGGATTAATAAAAATTGCAGATTATGTAACCGAGATGCGCATGATTAAGCACCCGTACAATAACGGCATAAAGGCACGAAGGGGAATCGAGTTTTAACTGTGTTGAAAATTTACGGTCTTCGCGGATGTGAGTGGGCAAAATCTTCCTGAAAAAGTATACTTAATTAATAGTTGTTCTGAAAATGTCGGGCAAAACACTATAACATAACAAAAACGCCTGTCACTCTGAATCATCAGGGTAACAGCCGTCCTTCACTGTTTAACCTTTAACTTTACCTTTCTTAAATCCCCTCTTTTTTAGATAGCCTCTGCCTGCCAGTACTGCACTGCCGGTGAGAAAAAGGATGGAGCTTATGGGTTCGGGTGCCATTGGACCAGCCAACGCACCCACAAAGCCAATTCCAGTATCACCAATATAAGTTTGAGTTCCGGTAGTCAAGTCAATACTAAAAAGCGCAGTGCTGTTAGCGCCATACATTATACCATTACTCACTGCCAGACCGTTAATTCCGTATGTGCCGGGACCAATGTTACTTATATTGCCTGTAGATGTGTCTATCGTGAAAAATTGACCTGACCCGTTTCCTCCGTAAAGGGTCCCATTATAATACTCCATTGCTTCAATATACACCCCTGATTTAATAAGAGTTTGAGAGCCGTTACTGGGATTTACTGTAAAGAATGCACCTCCACCTCCATACAAAGTGCTTCCGTCATATGCTAAAGCCCCGATACCGTAGCTGCCGCTGCCAATATAACTCAAACTACTACCCGGATCAATTGCATATAAATTGCCCGTTGACCCGCTGCCACCATATAGGGTCGAACCGACCCATGCTAATCCCTGCATTCAACAGCCTTCGGGCAAATGAAATAGCCAGGTTGATGAGGCATTGCTTGAATTTATACCATAAAATTCGTCGCTACCAGAATCAGTCGCATACAGGTCATAAGCTAATAAGTTGGCAGCAGTTCCCATTACAGCTAAGGTGACGGTTAAAAAAAGGACCAAGAACCATTTTCCTGTCCGCATATTTTTTTACCTCCTTTATGGTTTTAAAGTTTAAGTTCTTTGCTTCCTTTTTCTAAAAAAGCCTCTAATTCCAAAAGTTGCTCCGCCAGTAACAAAGAGAATTGAACTTATCGGTTCAGGGACTACGGTGCGCACTGCCCAAGCTTTGCGCTCGTGGTACTTCCAGTCCTCCATCACCACGCCGCCGTTGAACATGAAAAAATACGCGCCGCATCCGGGACAGGTCTCAGACTCCCTACTATACCAGTAGCTGACGCCGTGAGTCGGGTCTGGGTCATACAAGTTAGTAAAGGGTCCCGGCGTTGAAGCTGTCACCCCTTCGTTATAATACAAATCTTCCATCTCGCCCGGGGGGGAGGCTGGCAGCCGCCAGTCGTCATACCCTGCAAAAGACAAAGTATCAGCCCAATACATGGCATTGCCCCAAGTCATGCTGCCACCAGTACTATAGGTATCATAATAGTCATTATAGGAAACATATCCTGTAGTCCCGGCATAGTTAGCATCCTTAAGCCACATGAGCATTGAGCCGTCACTCTTTATCTGTGTTACTGTGCCATTCCCATTGTCAATAAGAGCAGCATTTGCAGAAACAGACAATAGCATTATCATTAGAAAAACAAATAATCGTAATCTCTTCATCTTAAAGTCTCCCTTAATTATTATTTTTTATTGGTGAGTTGAATGATACTTCGAATATCCCCCCTTTTCTCCCCGATAGCATCAAGGCATAACACTTACTAAGACATAATTGCATCACCCCCATTTAGTTCCATGTGAGTTCACCCCAAAAAGTAACAATGACGTGAGAAGGTTTTGAATCTCACTATTCCCCTTTACAGAACTTATAAAGAGGTCTGCCGTCTCCGGCATCCTGTTTTTTAACCGCCCCTTTTTGGACTAAAATCTCCAGAACAGCCGCTACCTTTTCCACAGATTCCTCTATACATTCGCATTGAACCCACCACCTGGCAACCCCCTCAAGGGTATCTCCAGCATCAGGATTCCTTCGGAGATAGTCCGCAATCTTTTTTGAGATATCTTCCTGTTTCATTGGGCTATTGCTTCCTGCATAAAAAATGTCCTCCGCACAGTTCGTCATTCTCGCAAGCGAAGTATTATCCTCATCTGTCACTCCCGCTTGTCGGGAGTCCTTCCGACTTCTTTCTGTCATGGTCGCTTCGACCATCTCTCTTTAAAGTAAGGATTCCGAACAAGTCGGAATGACAAATTAACAAGCGTCATCGGAGATTAGATTTACATGCATCAGTAACCATTATCACTTTTAGCAACAAATATGCCAAACTGCGCGCTTCTGCAGCGCGTTGATTTATAAAGATAATTTTGGAGCGGTTAATGGAGAGAATAAACTTTTTATGACTCTTGCGTCACTTTTTTATGACGCAAAGTCAGAGAACTGCCTTGGGGAGAGATTGTGTTTTTTGAGGAGATTCCAGAGGGCTGTGCGGCTCTTCCCAGATCTTTGGGCAGCGCAGACCATATTGCCCATGTGGTCTGTGAGGAGTTGGGTGAGATAAGTCTTTTCAAAAATATCAATGGCGCTTTTTTTGGCGGCCATGAAATATCCAAGTTCTTTTTCAGTAGTTGATTTGCTTGTTGAAAGCTGGATGTCGCCGGCGCTTATCACAGGGAATAGAGACATTACAATAAGCTGCTGGATTTTATTCTCCAGTTCTCTGATGTTCCCTGGCCAGGAATAAGCGATAAAAACTTCCATAGCATCTGGTGATACCTCTTTAATGGGTTTGTTGTATTGCCTGCAGTATTTAGTTATAAAGTGCTCAATCAGGAGCGGAATATCTTCTTTTCTATCCCGGAGAGAAGGAATATAAAGAGAGACGATATTCAATCTATAGTAGAGGTCTTCCCTGAATGTGTCCTCTTTGACGAGGACTGCAAGGTCTTTGTTTGTGGCAGAAATTATTCTAATATCTGCTTTATGGGGTCTGGAGTCTCCAAGAGGTTTATACTCTCTTTCCTGTAACAGACGTAGGAATTTTACCTGAATATATGGGCTGAGTGCGCCTATCTCATCCAGAAATAGGGTGCCGCCCTCAGCCTCCTTTACAAGTCCAAACTGCTCAAGACGCGCATCTGTAAAGGCTCCCTTCACATGACCAAAGAGTTCATTCTCAAAGAGGCTTTCCGGAATAGCGCCGCAGTTAACAGGGGTGAAGGGCTTTCTGGACCTACTGCTCAAATAGTGGATAGCCCTGGCCGCCAGCTCTTTCCCTGTCCCGCTCTCACCTGATATCAAGACAGTGACATCACAGGAGGATATCCTGCTTATCTTTTCACGGAGTTCCTCTGTAGCCTTGCTCCTTCCCAGTATCTGTGTTAATCCAAACTCCTTCTTCAGCGCCCTTTTCAGGGATTCGCATTCTTTATGGGGTTCACATCTGTCGTTAAGATTCGCATCCTCACTGTACTGCATAGATTTGTCTCCCTCTATGGGGGGGTTTTAAAAAGATACTATTGCCCAAAAAACTGCTCTTACCTATAAACAAGCAAGAACCTTGCGAGGTTTATAAAAAAATAGAAATTTTTGGTTTAATCAAAGATGTTTGCAGCAGTCAGCTAACTATGCAATTGTAATAAAAATAAACAGAAATTTAAACGGAAAAACATACTCATTGAAAAAAAAGATTTTTTAATAAAGCAATTTTTTGTTTTCAAAAAATTTGACGTTAAGTAAATTTACAGAAATTTTTTGACAAAAAAAGAATATCTATAAAGTAAGGTGTGCAGGGAGTTGGAAGATATTATTAAAATGTAAATATTACATTCTTGTCAAATTACACACATGTAACATGTTGCAAAATTTCTAAGTAATTCCTAACTCCTGAATAATGCAATGCACCACAGAGCACACGGAGAATGTTTAAAATTAAAAAAACAAAAATCAAAACCTACCTACCGCAGGCAGGTGGAAAATTAAGGAATTCCTGTCTTTATTACACTGGAAATTATAGAAGCCGGGGCATTATTTAGGTTAAGATAGTTAAAATCAGATATGCTATTCTATTATTGCAACTATGATAAAACGCATTTTATTAATCGTCCTTGACGGGCTTGGAATCGGCGAACTGCCTGATGCCGGTGAATACGGCGACAGGGGCAGTAATACTCTTAAAAATACGGCAGATGCATTCGGCGGACTGACCCTGCCTAATCTGGAATCCCTCGGGCTTGGTTATTTAGGAGATTTCAGGGGAATCGGCAAACCTGCTCAGCTTAAAGGCTCCTTTGGAAAAATGGCTGAGGCGTCAAAAGGAAAAGATACCACGTCAGGGCATTGGGAAATGATGGGAGTTGTCGTTGATAAGCCCTTCCCTACCTTCCCTCACGGTTTTCCGCCTGAAGTTATAAATGCCTTTGAAAATGCTATCGGCAGAAAAACCCTCGGCAACAAGACTGCGTCAGGCACAGAGATTATCAAAGAACTCGGTGAAGAACATATCAGGACAGGCAAGCCAATTGTTTATACCTCTGCCGACAGCGTGTTTCAGATAGCAGCGCATGAGGAAGTAATTCCAGTGGAAGAATTATGTAAAATGTGTGAAATCGCACGAAACATCCTCAAGCCGCCTCATAATGTGGGGCGGGTTATTGCAAGACCGTTTATCGGCAAAGCAGGCTCATTCCAGAGAACTCCGCGGAGAAAAGACTTCAGTCTGCCTCCGCATGAAAAAACAGCGCTTGAATATATTTCTGAAAACGGGCTTGAAGTAGTAAGCATAGGCAAGGTTAAAGATATTTTTGCAGGCAAGGGTTTTACAAAATCAGTGTTGGTGTCAGGCAATGATGATGCCTTATCAAAAACCATCACATATTTTAATAATCTTGGGAAAGGGCTTGTATGGGTGACGCTTGTGGACTTTGACACGATTTACGGGCACAGAAATGACCCTCAGGGTTATGCAAAGGCTCTAAAGGACTTTGACAGAAAACTGCCTGAGATATTTGAAATGCTTACGGAAAGGGATATTTTATTCATCACCGCTGACCACGGATGCGACCCGACGACACCGAGCACAGACCATTCAAGAGAATACGTGCCTTTGCTGATTTACGGCAAGGCCCTTAAAACAAGCGTTAATCTCGGATTAAGGACCAGCTTTTCAGACCTCGGCGCAACAGCGCTTGAGGCGCT
>JACRGX010000060.1 GCA_016212185.1 Nitrospirota bacterium | reverse complement strand
TCCTCAGAGATTTCATTTGCCAATTCCTGCCAGGAGATCGGCTCTTTTTTTCGGGAGTATGTGATTCGCTCAAGTTTCTTAAAATGCTCTTTGTATATTTCTTTCGGCACTATCTCGTTGACTTGCATTCCCTGAAACGGTCTCAGATAATGACTATCTTCAAATGCCGGCTGGGTTGCAGTGCAAAGAACAACGGAAATAGAATATCGCTCAACAAGCTCCTTCAACACGTCAAGAGTCGGAGTCAGTAATTCCGGCGGCAAAGCCTGAACTTCGTCTATTACAATAACACTCCGGCAAAGATTGTGAAGTTTGCGCACTTTCCCCGGCTTATTCGAAAAGAGGCTTTCAAAAAGCTGTAGCGTTGTAGTCACAATAAGCGGCGCATCCCAATTCTCAATGGCAAGTCTTAATGAAATAAGCGTAACATCCTGACTTTCATCAGCAGGAACGCTTACCTGGCTGTGATGTTCAAGCACTGCATCAACCCCAAGAATCTTCCTATACTCTTTTGCCGTCTGGTCAATGATGCTTGTATAAGGAATTGCAACAACAACTCTGTCCATCTTGTTTTCAACAGCATGTCTTAGCGCAAAAGCCAGACCACTTCTTGTTTTACCGCCACCGGTTGGCACCGTTAGTCTATAGACACCGGGCTTCCCTAATGCCGCTTTATCGCACAATTCATAAACATCCTTACGAACCTTGTTGACATCAGTTTCAGAGTGGACAGCATCAATAAACTGTTTTTGATTTACATCAAATATATTCCAGAGATTTTCGATCCGCTGCTGTTGCTGTCTTAAAAGGTACTGCTTCTCTTTGAAATGTTTTTCCGTGTTCAGGTAATCAGCATCAACAAGTGTAGAGAAAACCATTCGAATAAACAATTCTCTTTGTGTGCGGGTCAATTCCGGCAGGCTTACTTGTGGTGGGGAAGGAAGTTTCTTTGCATGCTCAACAATATGTTGGAAGATCATCTGATTATTTTGAATGCGCTCCGCAAGCTTCTGAGACAGTGATCCCGGTTGGTCAATTCCGCCATGATGTCCTGCAATCGTTAGAGCTATTTCTTCCCAGCGACTACCTTCTTTGTTTCTACTGATAAGCGCATATGCCAATGCTGAGCCCCAAATAGAATGAGGCACGGTTATGTGATATTGATTCTTATTGCATGCCTTAAGATAATCTTGAAACTCAGGATTAGCTTTTCCCAGATCATGCCATAGTCCAATCCAAAAAGCTAAATCACCGGCGTCAAATTTACCTGCAAATGCTTTGGCAAGCTCTGCTACTTCTTTCAAGTGTGCATCAAGGAAATGCCAGTTGCCGTCATCATTTGGTGTATGCGCATAAT
This sequence comes from Nitrospirota bacterium, assembly GCA_016212185.1. Classification (NCBI taxonomy): domain Bacteria; kingdom Pseudomonadati; phylum Nitrospirota; species Nitrospirota bacterium. The sequence goes on along the minus strand of JACRGX010000060.1, from coordinate 38,947 downwards.
ATTCTGTCATCTTGAACCTTACTACTCCTTCTGCTCCCTTACACTCCCCTTATCATTCTCCCGTCTTTTCCTGTTTGATTCCTTCTTGGCCGCAATCTTCCTCCCCCAGTAAGCGCCGGAGCCTTTCTTGGCGCCGGAATGTTCAGTTTTCTTTGCGTTTTGTGCCATTGATGATCCTTACCCTTAATTCCTTTCCCTCCAACTTCTTCCGGCTTTCTGGCTCGGTCAGATAATTCTCTCGTGAGACAACACGTTTACCGGTTTTCCGTTCAAGGTCTTCTCGTGCCTTGCCTGCAACTTCGCCACCTTTGCGTGCTGAATGTTTGGACTCATGAAATCCTTTTGCATTATCCACCCGTGTTATCTCAGTAGTTGCAGCTTCGCCGAGCATTGAGAAAATCAGTTCAAGGTCGTTCATGTGGTCACGAAGATTTTCTCGCTTTAGACCTTTCAGTTTCTTATGCCGGGACGGTGTAATGCCGAATGCAGCCCTTGCAATTTCAGCAGTTAATATCTCATATTCCTTCTTCTCTTTCACTTCCCTCTTTTTCCATTCATCGGTGAGTTCTTCCCTGATGGCTATGCCACGCATGCGTTTTTCAATCCAGACATCAGAATATCCTTTTGCCTTGTATAAAGCCCTTGTTCTCTTCGTCGCAAGCTCCGGGTTTTCTATCTCCTGCACTCGCTCGTACCCGACTTTTGCAAGCCAGCGCTTAAAAGGCTCGGCCTTGGGGGAAGGGATAGACTGGATAACACGGAAAATGCCTTCGGTGTTGGCGCAATCGGTTTCGTAGTTTTTCCCGTCAGAGGCCGGTAATTTCAGTCCGTGACAAAACGTCACGACCTCACTTCCTTCTTCATTGAGTCTTTGTTTCAACTTCCTCCAGTATGCTCCCGCATCGGCGCTTGAAGTGAGCGCTCCACATACATCTACTATAGAAAACCACCATTCTTTGTTGTGAATTATTCTTCTGACTTCCTTCCCTCTAAAAACAGCAATATTTGATTCCATGTTAGCCCCTTTCTCGTTCTTCACTCTCATACCCGCCTCACCAGCATAAGGCCGCAGCCGAAGGACTTGGCGCGGCCGATGCCTTGGTGTATTATTTGAACAAAAGCATCCGGCTCAACCACTTTCAGGATACCTCAAATTTAATCCCTTTGTTACTCCACATTATGCAATAACAACGCCAATTATACAAATCGCTGCTATTGAAAAACCACAGGTTTTTACGCACATATTACCACAGAACATCCCCCAAAGAGTGTCCTATGCTAATGCTTTGGTCTTGAAAGGCATACGGCTGCTGAATTTAGATTGCTTTAAGGGTTTTTAAATCAGGCTGGAACTGCAGTTTGTTTACTTATAGACTCTTTTAACCCGCCGGCTTATTGACGTAAGAACTTCATAGGGGATGGTGCCGATTTTATCTGCAATTTCCCGCGCAGTAATTTTTTCTTTCCCCTGCCTTCCGATTAAAACAACCTCTGCATTTTCTTTAACCCCGGGGATTGCCGTAACGTCAAGCATGACCGTATCCATGCAGACCCTTCCGGCAACAGGCGCGCGCCTGCCGTTTACAAGCGCCTCTCCGTAGTTTGAGAGTTTCCTGTTATACCCGTCGGCATAGCCCAAAGGGACCGTGGCTATAACGCTTTTTCTCCTTGTGATATAAGTTCTCCCATAGCTCACCGGTGTATTGGCGGGAACTTTTTTAATCTGTATAATCCTGCTTTTAAGGCTTAGCACAGGACTGAGTCTGTGCTCTTTAACACCGTAACCGTAAAGCATTATGCCGGGCCTGACCATGTTGAAGTGAGCCTCGGGAAAACTCATGACAGCGGCGCTGTTTGACATATGATGGAACTTAAAACCGACGCTCTTTTTTTTCAGTGATTTCACAAGATGTATAAAGTTTTTTATCTGCCATAAGGCAAATTCTTTATCACTGAGGTCTGCCTCTGAAAAATGGCTCATAATGCCTTCAAGCTCAATATTTTTCATCCTGGAGATTTTAATAATTGATTGAAATGCATCCTGCGGGGTAAACCCGATACGCCCCATGCCGGTATCCACTTTGATATGCACAGGCATCCTGCAGCTTCGCCTGTAAGCCTCTTTGGCGATTTTCCGGGCTGTTTCAAGGTCAAAAACCACAGGCGTTAGTTTATATTTAAAATATGCGTCTATATTATCTCTGTCAAAAAAAACAAGCACCGGAGCCTTTATGCCTGCATCCCTGAGCCTGACCGCCTCCTCTGCAAAGGCTACGCCTAACATTGATACGCCTTGGTCCAGAAGCCGCCGTGAGACCTGCACAGCGCCGTGACCATAAGCCCCTGCCTTGACTACAGCGAGAATTGCAGATTTATTTTTTGTCTTCTTCCTGACTGCATCAAGGTTGCGCGACAAGGCATTAAGGTCAATCTCGGCAAAGACCGCCGGTGAGTCCGTTTCATGAGCCATTGATTAAGATTTCTTTTCCTTGTCTTCTCCGGCTTGGGCATTTTTCTTCGGCGTCACATCTATCTCTTTCGGCTCTGAAGACGACTTTTTGAAATTCCTTATCGCCTCTCCGATGCCTTTACCCAATTCCGGAAGCCTTGAGGCGCCGAATACAACTATTACAATCACTAAGATTACAATCAGTTCCGGCATTCCAAGTCCAAACATTTTTCCTCCTTTAAATAACAAATTTTAAAAGTTAATTTCAACCCCGTCTTCCAGAGCATAAACAATGCCTCACATCTTCAGGGCAGTTAAGGTTTATAAAAGACCTTGCCTCCCTGTCTATGCTTTTTATCTCTCCGGTTTTCACGTATTTTACCCTTTTATTGACTAAAAAATCTTTTAGCGCTGTCTTCCCTGAAAGAACAGCCTTCTCCATCAGCGGCAATAGCCTGCCGGAGTAAAAAGCAAAAAGCGGCTCTGCCCTGTTGTTTAACAGGGGCACCACCGCGTCGCAGTCATGTCTTTTTAAAGCCATATATCTTATTAATTCTTCGTTTATAAACGGCATATCGCATGCTGAAATAAATACCCACGCGGACGGCGCATTTAAAAGAGCCGTAAACACACCTGTCATCGGCCCCCTTATATTATAAGCATCACCCAGCATGCGAATTTCAAGATACAGGTAATGCTCGGGCTGATTGGTGACAATAAAGGTTTCCCTGAAAAGCCGCTTCATTATTCTAAAGCTTCTCTCAATAATCCTCTCGCCGTTAATCTCAATAAACGGCTTCAAAACAGGCATCCGCTTATTCTCCCCGCCGGCAAGAATTACGCCTGTACCTTCTATGAGAACATTAGATTCAGTATAATGACTTAAAGTTTTACAGTTGTCTTTCCTGTCAGTCATTCTGCTCTTTCTGACCGTATGCTTCTATGACTTTAAAAAAAATCTGGACTAACTTAGGGTCAAATTGTTTGCCTGCCTTGTCAGCTATTTCGGTAATAACTTCTTCCCTGTTTTTTTTCTTTCTGTACGGCCTGTCGGACGTCAATGCATCATAGGCGTCGGCAACGGCAATTATCCTTGCCATCAGCGGTATTTTCTCACCTTTTAATTCTCCGTAAAAACCATTGCCGTCCCATCTTTCGTGATGGTGTTTAATCCCCTCAACTATATCCTTGAAGGCCTTAAAATCCTCAAAAATTCTGGCGCCTATAAACGGGTGCCGGTTCATCTGATTCATTTCCAATTCCGTCAAATCGCCCGGTTTATCCAGAATATCTATCGGTATTGTGATTTTCCCTATGTCGTGAAGAAGGCTGCAAATTTTTAGTTTCTCAATAAAGGCGTTGTCCATCTCCATCTCTCTGGCAATGTCAACCGCATATTTTGTCACCCTGTCGGAATGACCGTACGTCCAGTGCGACCTTGAGTCAATAGCCTTGCCAAAAGCGACAACCGTGCTGAGCAGAAGATTCTCAAGCTCCTGATACAAAGAAGCATTTTCTATCGCAAGCGCCGCCTGAGAAGCAATGGCCAGCAGGAACTTAATATCAGATGAATAAAACTCTTTCCCTGACTTTCTTTCGCCGACGATGATGGCGCCGAGCGCTTTTTTCTTTCCGATGACAGGACATATCAGGATGGGGCTTATCTTTATCCTTGCCGAGAGCCCTATAATATCGCCGACCACTTTAGGCGAGCGTTGTTCAATCGTAGTCCAGAAGATATTATTTCCTTTTTTAAATACCTTTCCGCTGGGCCACTTGCCCCTGAAGGAAACAGTGTATAATTCATTCCCTTCTTCGTTTATCAGCATAATTGCCACTGTCTTTACATCAAGCATCGCCTGAATCTCATCAAGAAGCTTGTCATAAATCTGCTCAAGCGTCAGCCCGGCAAGCGTCTGTGAAAGACGGTGAAAAATTGATAATTCTTCATAGGCGCCGCTGAGCTCGCGTGTAGTTAAAAGGAGATCATCCCGCAGTTGGTCCATCTGACTTTTCGGTTTATTGGCTGTCCGGGGTTTTGCCGCCATTATTTTGCCTCTCCAATCGTTTCAATAACAAGGGTAAGAAGCGTCTTGGGGCTGAATGGTTTTGTTATATATTTCGCCACTCCGCTTTCCATCGCGCATTTCTCATCTGCTTCCTGCCCTTTTGCAGTAAGCATAAATACAGGGATTGCACATATTTCCAGCGTGTTTTTTATCATCCTGCATATATCTATGCCGGTTGTATCGGGCAGCATCCAGTCTACGATTAAAAGGTCAGGCTTTTCTGATTTTACAAGCTCCATTATCCCCTGTCCGTTCCTGCGCGTCAATACCTTAAAGCCGGCAGACTTAAATTTATCCTCAAGGATCATAAGAATAAACGGTTCGTCATCAACAATAATAACCTTTTTCATCATCTCTGCCTTTATTGCCCTTCTTCGGCCGGAAAGGTCAGCACAAATTCACTGCCCCTGCCAAGTTCGCTTTCCACAGTTATAGTTCCTCCATGCAGCTTTACTATTTCCTCGCAAAGAGGCAGGCCGAGTCCCGTGCCCTTCAGAATCCTGCTGTGCCTGCCCCTGTAAAACCTCTTAAATATGTGCGGAAGGTCCTCCGGCGGCACCCCCCATCCCGAATCCTTTACGCTGATTATTGTATTTTTATTTTGAGTATTAAGTTCAACTGCCACCCTGACGCCGTCATCAGAATAAGTGACTGCATTGTCAAGTAAATTGATTATAACCTGTTTCAACCTGTTTTTATCACCGAAAAACGGGTGCAGGGGGGCATCCTTGCGGTAATCGGCAAAGCTGATAATTGCTCCCTTGTCTTTTACTGCCTTTTTGGTTTCATAGGTGCTTATGAATGAAGAGATAAGGTCCTTTAAATCAATAAGCTCCCTCTCAAAATGTATATGCCCGTGCTCTGTCGTTGAAATATCCAGAAGCTGAGAGACCATATCGGAAAGCCTTAAGGCCTCGCTGTAAATTGTTTTAAGGTATTCATCCTTCTTGGGGCCTTTGACCGCATGCTCCATCAGCATTTCCGTCATGCCTACAATTGCCGACAAGGGCGTCCTGAATTCATGGGAGACAGACTCTACAAAATCCGTTTTCATCTGCTCAATTTCTTTCTCCTCGGAAATATCCCTGAATACCTGGACAGCTCCGGTTATTTTGCCGTCAGGCGTAAAGAGTGGCGAGCAGGTAATAAGAAGCGCTGTCAGCCTGCCCCCTATTTGAAGAGTTGTTTCTATACGTATTGCCTCACCCTTCATTGCGATTGACATAGGGCACTGATCACAAAGGGATTTGCCTTCCTGATCCGTATGCATAATCACATTTGAACAGGGCATGCCTATGGCAACGCTTCTCGTGACTCTAAGAATTTTTTCGGCGGCGCTGTTCATCGCAGTAATAACCTTTTCCATATTAATTGTGTAAACTCCGTCCGGTATGCAGTCCAGTATGATATTGGCCATGTTTTCCCTGAGCGCCCTCTGCGCCCTGAAATCCTTGAACACTCCGACCTTCCCGATCATCTTCTTATCTTTTAAAACCGGGGCGCTGCTTATCAGAACAGGGATATTGGTGTTATAGATATTTTTAATTTCCACCTCAAAGGTATGGGACAGCATCTTTTCCCAATATTTCGCCTGCGTTTGTATTATCTTGCGGTTTTTCTCATCAAAAAATTCATAAAGGCACATTCCAACGGCGTTTACTTTTTGATAGCCTAAAAGGACAGTAAATGCCGGATTTATGTCAATCACAACATCCTCTATGTCAACAACCCACAGAGGGTCCAGCATTGTATTTATATAAAGGTCTTTTTTCTTCAGCTCTTCCGTATATTCATGGATGGTAGCGGACATTTCGTTGAACGCCTCTGTGACATCTCCGAGCTCATCGGTGGAATATATATGGAGGGAGACATTCGTCTCGCCCCTTCTCATCTTTGTAACTCCGTCATGAAGGTTTCTGGCGGACCTCAGTATCCCCCTGATAAAAAATAATGCAAAGACCAGCGCAGAAAAAAAAGCTAAAACAGAAAACCCGATAATAGTCTCACGTATTTTTGTCAGATATTGGTCAATAGTAAGTTCTCTTGCATAGCCGGACGGGGAAAAAACTATAAAGATCAACGGTAGAGCAAGGGTCAGGTAAAATGCAAGGAAGGCAAGAATAACTTTGTGGCTTAACCTGTTTTTATACATAAATTATGGGGAAATATCAAATTCCAAAATCTAAATTTCAAACATTTGGCATTTGAGCTTTGTAATTGGACATTAATAATTACAATACTTATAAGGGTAAAAACTAATCACGGCCCCTAACTATTCTCAGTATTTCATAAACCTCAAGAGGAGCCTTAGTCTCTGTTTTATCCTGCATATTTTTTATGACAACCGTGTGACTTTTCATCTCATCCTCTCCCACAATAATCACATTTTTAGCGCGTAATCTGTCAGCCCTCCTCATCTGGCTCCGGAGTGATGTTTTATCATAGCTTATCTCAGCCCATAAACCCTTAAGCCTCAACTGCCCTGCAAGGACAGCAGTCTTTTCTCCGGCCTCACTGCTGAGAGAGCACAGGAAGACATCAGGACCCTCATGTCCGTCAGATAACCCGCTTAAAAGAGTTAGTATCCTCTCCACGCCTATTGCAAAGCCGATCCCAGGGATTTTAGGACCGCCGAATTCCGCTACAAGCCCGTTATACCTGCCGCCTGCAGCCACTGTATTCTGCGCCCCGAGGGAATAATTTTTTACCTCAAACGCAGTCCTCGTATAATAATCAAGCCCCCTTACTAAGCCCGAATTGACAGTATAAGGAACGCTTAGAAGTTTAAGATAATGCTGCACACCGTTAAAATGCTCTGTGCAGTCGCCGCATAAAAAATCTATAACCGAAGGCGCGCCCTGACGCCCGTTTATGCAGGCCTCAACCTTGCAGTCAAGGATTCTGAGCGGATTAAGTTCATACCTCCTTTTGCAGTCGTCGCAAAAAAAACCAAGCCTGTCTTTAAAAAAATCCTTAAGCGCCGCTCTGAAATCAGGACGGCATTGAACACAGCCGATAGAGGTAACCTCGCATCGGGCGTCTTTAATCCCGATTTTTTCCAGAAACACTAAAAGCAGGGAAATAACCTCTGCATCAATCTTGGGGTCTTCAACGCCTAATGCCTCAACGCCTATCTGGTGAAACTGTCTTTGCCTGCCGGCCTGGGGTCTTTCATACCTGAACATCGGGCCCATGTAATAAAACTTCTGCGGCGGCGGCTCGTTAAAAAGGTGATGCTCTACAAAGGCCCTGACAAAAGGCGCAGTGCCTTCGGGCCTCAGCGTTACGCTCCTGTCAGCCTTGTCCGTAAACGTGTACATCTCCTTCTCAACTATGTCGGTCGTCTCTCCTATGCTTCTTAGAAAAATATCTGTTGATTCAATTACAGGAAGCCTGATTTCTCTGAATCCGTAGGTCTTAAAAACCTCCCTGGCAGAAGCTTCTATGCGCTGCCAGCCGGATGTTTCAGGAGGCAGAATATCCTGTATGCCTTTCAGAGCCTTAAACTTCATCTCTACGCGCCCTCGGCAGGGGTTTCTTTCTCTCTCTCTTTATCAAACTCAAGCATCTTCAGATGGCTTTGTATCAGCCGGGTTAATTCTTCCTTAAAGTGCCTTCTTACTCCCTTAAGGTCAGTTATGTCCTCATGAATTTTAACGACCTTTTCATGCGCCTCTTTCAGCATCTCATCCGCCTGAAGCTCGGCTTCTTTCTTTATAAGCTCAGCCGCTTTCTTTGCATTTTCTTTATATTCTTCAGTCATCTGCTGGGTTGCTACAAGCGTGTCCCTCAGGGTTGTTTCAATATTCTTGTAATCCTTCAACTGCTTTTCTATCAGCCTCACTGCCTCCCTGAGGTTGGCATTTTCCCTCAAGAGTTCTTCCATTTCCTCCCTTATAAGCTCAAGAAAAGAATCAACCTCTTCAATATCAAATCCCCTGAATTTGGTTGCAAACTGTTTTTGCTGAATATCAAGCGGTGTAATCCTCATATGCCCTCCTTCTTCCTTAAACTCTTAACTTTTAATTTTAATTTTTAACTTTTAATTTTCAACGCCATCTCAATCAAAGATGATACCAGAAAACGCCTGATAAAGATAATTATCAGTATCACTATCATGGGCGATATATCAATGCCGAACCCGAAACCAAGCCTCCTTCTTATCGGCCTCAGGACAGGGTCAGTCACCGAGTGTAAAAACCTCACGATAGGATTATACGGGTCCGGATTCACCCAGCTTATAAGCGCTGCAATTATCACAATCCACATGTATGCCGACAGCGCTATGTCCAGTATCTGCGCTGCGGCTGATATTAAATTAGCAAGTATAAACATATTTATTCACCAACCCCCCAATTCCTTTGCCCTCTTTACCGCCGCCTCAATAACATAGGCAATAATATCATTAAAGTTTTTTTCCTCAAATGCCTTCAGCCCTGCGGCAGTCGTGCCTCCGGGTGATGTTACCATTTCCCTTAATTTCTCAGGCGTCATACCTGTCTTAAGAAGCTCTGCCGTGCCGATAATAGTCTGCACTGCAAGTTCTGACGCATGGTCCCTGCCTAATCCCGTTTTTACTCCGGCATCTATCATTGCCTCAATAAAAAATGCAATGAACGCAGGCCCGCTGCCTGACAGGGCAGTCACGGCATCCATATATTTTTCAGGCAATGTAATCACTTTCCCTATGGACATTAAGATATCTCTGACTATTGCAATATCTTTATCATGAATGCACTCGCACATGGACATGACAGACATCCCTTCCTGAACAAGCGCCGGAGTATTCGGCATGATCCTGATTAGTTTTTTCGTCTTTAATTTTGAAGATAAAAACGCAAGCGTAATGCCTGCGGCAATTGAAACCACTGTTTTATCATCTGTAACTGCAGCGCTGATTTCATCAAGCACCGCATCCATATTCTGGGGCTTAACGGCAAGGATTATAATATCACACAAAGACACAGCATCTTTATTTAAAGAAGTTGTTTTCACCCCGTAGTTCTTCTCAAGGTACTGCCTCCTGTCCTCCCTCGGCTCCGAGACAATTATTTCTTCCTTTGAACCCTTGAACCCTTGACCCCTCAGACCCTTTATGATGGCTTCCGCCATGTTCCCGCCGCCAATGAAACCTATCATATTATTCCCTCTCCCCAAAAATCGCCGTCCCTATCCTGACCATTGTCGCACCTTCCTCAATTGCAACTTCAAAATCATTTGACATCCCCATTGATAAATCTTGAATCTTGAATCTTGAATCTTGAATCTTATTAATATCATCTCTTAATTTTCTTAACCTCCTAAAATATGGTCTTGCTCTTTCAGGGTCGTCAAAAAAAGGCGGCATTGTCATTAAACCCTCAAGTTTTAAATTCTGCAGGTTGTTTGTTTTTTCAAGCAGGGGCATCAAATTATTTTCAGAAACCCCGTGCTTTGTTTCTTCTTCTGACAATTTCACCTCAACAAGCGCCCTCTGAACTTTATTTATCTTTTCCGCCTGCCTGTTTACTTCCTCTGCAAGTCCGGCAGAATCTATTGAATGTATGAGGTCAAACAACTGAACAGCATTTTTAGTTTTATTGCTCTGCAAATGCCCTATCAAATGCCACTCAATCTTTAAATTTGAAATTTGAAATTTGAAATTTGAAATTTTTTCATGGGCTTCCTGCACCCTGTTCTCTCCAAAGATTACCACTCCTGCCCTTACCGCCTCTGCTATCTTTTCTAAACTAACGGTCTTTGTAACTGCAATGAGTTTTATTTCTTCAGGATTTCTCCCTGCCCTGAGTGCAGCTTTTTTAATTCTGTCTCTTACTGCCTTAATCGCATCATCTATCGCCATTTCTTGAACATTTGAACATTTGAACGTTTAAACATTTTCTTTACCCTACCTTAATCTTCCATCTTGTAGTATCTTTTTTATCCTCAAGAATTATGCCTTTTTCTTCAAGCTCCTTTCTTACAGCATCAGCCTGCGCCCAGTCTTTTTTCTGTCTTGCCTCCTGTCTTTCCGCTATCTTTTTCCTGATATCATCATCTGAAAATCCTACGTTCTTCACCTTCATCAGAGCGCTGTACCATTGTTCCGGGCTCTTATTAAATATATTCAGCACATTTCCTACTTCAACAAGCGCATCCTTGGCCCTTGATACAATCTCCTTTGCCTTTTGCCCCGAGGGTTTTGCATCAAGAAATTTATTTACCTCTCTGATGAATTCAAAGATATTTCCAAGCGCAAGCGCTGTGTTAAAATCATCATCCATTGCATCCCTGAACTTTTCTCTTAAGGCTTCTGTTTGTTTTTCAAAGTCCTGCACCGAGGCAGGTATCTTATCCACATCTCCGCCCGACTCAAGAAAATCATTAATCCTGAGTACCGTTGAATAATATCTGTCAATGGATACTTCCATCTCGTTAAGCTGTGCGTCAGAAAACTCAATGGGGCTTCTGTAATGAGTTGCAAGCAGGAAGTACCTGACAACCTCAGGCTCATACTTATCCATGATTTCTTTAATCGTGAAAAAATTTCCAAGTGACTTGGACATCTTTTCCTTGTCAATGGTGATAAACCCGTTATGCACCCAGTATTTTACAAACGGCTTGCCGGTCGCCGCCTCGCTCTGTGCAATTTCATTTTCATGGTGCGGGAATATAAGGTCAGCTCCGCCGCCGTGCAAATCAAAAGTCTCCCCTAGATACTTTGACGACATTGCAGTGCATTCAATATGCCAGCCGGGTCGGCCCTTGCCCCACGGGCTGTCCCATGAAGGCTCGCCGGGCTTTGATGCCTTCCACAGGGCAAAATCCATCGGATTTCTCTTTTTTTCATCTACATCAACCCTTGCGCCTGCCATCATCTCATCGAGATTCCTCTTTGCGAGCTTGCCGTAATCAGAGAATTTACTGACCTCAAAATACACGTCGCCGGCAACACTGTAAGCATAGCCCTTTTCAACAAGCGTTTTAATGGTGTCTATCATCTCTTTTATATGCTCGGTAGCCTTTGGCTCAACATCAGCCCTGCTTACGCCGAGCCTGTCCATGTCAATGTAATATTCATCCGTATATTTTTTTGCGATTTCCCCGGTAGAGACGTTTTCCTTTGCAGCCCTGTTTATTATCTTGTCGTCAATGTCAGTGATATTCCTGACATGCCTTACCTGAAAACCGCTGTACTTAAGGTATCTCTTGATGGCGTCAAATACAATGGCGCTCCTTGCATGTCCCAGGTGACACACATCATATGCCGTTATCCCGCAAACATACATTCCAACATTTCCCTTTACAACCGGCGCAAATTCCTCTTTCTTTCCGGTAAGGGTGTTATAAATGCGGATATTGCTTGCTTTTTCCTTGTGTTTTTCCATGTCTTCCGTCCTCTTTTCAATTTCATTAATCCTGGCTTCAAGGTCTTCCATCCTCTCTGACATCGGGTCCGGGAAAGTGTCCACAACTTCCTTTAATCCTTCTTCAGTGGTCATCCTGATTATCTTCTTTTTTGTTACCCTGCCCGGCACGCCTACGACTATTGAATTGCCCGGAATTGATTTAAGCACAACGGAGTTGGCTCCTATTGTGACATTGTCTCCGATAGTTACTGCGCCGAGTATCTTTGCGCCGGTGCCAACAATTACATTATTGCCGAGGGTAGGATGCCGTTTCCCTTTTTCCTTACCGGTGCCCCCGAGAGTAACTCCCTGATAGATAAGCACATTCTCTCCTATCTCCGATGTCTCTCCGATGACAACGCCCATGCCGTGGTCAATAAAAAATCCGGCGCCGATTTTTGCAGCCGGGTGTATTTCAATGCCGGTCAGGAATCTGCCTACATGCGATAAAAACCTTGGTATGACAGGTATCCCTATCTTCCAGAGGAAGTGATTAATCCTGTGAAGAAGAATTGCATGAAAGCCGGGATATGCTAAGATAACTTCAAACCCGTTTCTTGCAGCCGGGTCCTTCTCAAAAACCGCCCTGTAATCACGCCTTATGTTATATAGGAAACCCATTGCCGATATTATACTATATTTGCCTTTAGATGCGAATTAAATAAGGTGAAAATTACCTTTACTCCACAAGATGATTGACTGATAATTTAAACGGAAGATGAATATAAAACCGAGGGGAGAGAGATTTTTATAAACACCCCCACCCTAACCCTCCCCCGTCAAGGGTGAGGGAAGTATAAGGAGGAAGGAGATGCCGACTTTTAAAAACAGGGCAGAATATGAAAAATGGAAAGGTGAAAATATAAATTCAAAACCATCTGCTGAATCAGCCGGCGCACCGGAAGTTACTTATTATGCAGTCCGGAGAATATTTTCCGACGAAATCATGGCTTCCGCACTCAGACACGGCGTCACGCCTGATGCCCTTCTGGACCTCTGGATCAGCGAAAAACTCCAGGAGCAAAAAACATCTTCAGGCAATTAAAAAAAGAATTCCGGTGACAGAGCAAAAACACTTCCTGCAGATTTCACCTGTAATTCACAAACTCCATGTGTATGCCCAAATCCTTTTCCCTGAGGAATTTCATCACTGCCTGAAGGTCGTCAATCTTCTTGGCCCTCACCCTGACCTGGTCTTTCTGGATTTCACACTGTACCTTAAGTTTCGTGTCCTTGACAAGCTTTACGATTTCTTTTGCCTTGTCAGAAGGTATGCCCTGTTGAAGGGTTATGACCTGCTTCACGGTTCCGGAAAGAGACGGCTCCATTTTTCCAAAAACAAGTGACTTCAGAGATATTTTTCTTTTGACAAATTTGTCTTTTAGTATTTCTATGACGCTTTTAAGCTTGGGCTCATCATCCGACAGCACAAGTATTTCATTCTTACCCTTATCAAGCTCAATATTACTCTTGCTTCCCTTGAAATCAAACCTCTGGCTGATTTCCTTCAGGGCCTGCTGAACGGCATTTGTAACCTCCTGAAGGTCCACCTTGCTTGCAATATCAAAAGAATGTTCATCCGCCATAAAATCCTCCTCATGAAAAAATTATAATATTATACAAAAGATTAGTTAAAAGCGCAGATATATATTTTATTCATATGGATATATGATTTTTTCATAAATGAATTCAGGAGATATGTGATAGAATTTAATCTAATCAAAAATTAAATTTTATCACTGTTACATCTGAGGGAATATATTGAAAAAATATATCCTTAAGTCTTTGCTGATAATAACTGCGTTTTTTGTTTCAAGCACAGCAGTTACCTGCTTTGCCATAGACAGGTTTGGATGTCTTACCTGCCATAAATATCCTGGACTGGCAAAAATAGAAAAACAAAATGAAATCAGGGTGCTTCACATTGACGAGAGAAAACACCTTGATTCACCTCACGGCAAAGTTGACTGCAGGAAATGCCATCCGAAAATAGAGCAGATTCCGCACACAGGCGCCTCAGTGCTTGACTGCACTACAGAATGTCATCTTAAAGATAAGGAAAAAATAAAGGCGATAAAATCCTCCTCAGGCGCATTTCATAAGGATGAAAAATTTGTTATCACAACCTTGCATGACAATTCATCCTGCAGGGCCTGTCATCCCTTATATCCTCACAGTAAAAATATTAAGATGAGGGCCTTTATTAATATGCACACAGGGTTTATGTTTTGTGAGATGTGCCATTTAAAGAAGGATCCATTAAAGAATTTGACTTATGAATGGAACCGCCCCGAACATGTTGAATTTACCGGCGGACCCTATGGCACACACCAGGAGAAACCACAGGAGACTGAGGGTGTTATAACCCAGATATTAAGAATCTTTTCTTCAAAGGAAAATCAGGCAAAAACTGAATATGTTATATCCAGAATAGCTGTTTTCTCAAAAGAAAACAGTAAGAAAAATGTATTAGTGAATACATGGGATACAAAAAAAGCAATTGAATTTAAAAACAGAGAAAAAAATCTGAGTCCTGCGGAAAAGGAGAAGGAATTAAAATACTTTCACAAAGACACGGCAAGGATGGAAATCAGTATGGCATGCAATGAATGCCATTCCCCAAAAGGCATATTAGATTTCAAACAGCTCGGCTTTGAAGAAAGAAAAATTAATGACCTGCAATATCTGAATATTAAGAGTTTGGTGACAAAATACGACGTATTTTACATGCCCAATCTTTTCGGACACTAAACAACTTTTTTCATTAATGACAAACCCTTACTCCCCGGAAACTGCATAACGGCATATGTGTTTGAAAAACTTTAAGGCAACACCTTGAAGTCATGCTGCCTTTTAACAAATAGTTCAGGTCAAATACTTAAAACTTTTTGCAGCATGACATCTAATAATTATAGTTGCTTTCTTAAAGTTTTGAAAATATATATGCCGTTATATTACAACACACCCCTTAAACTTTCACCCTCTTAAGCAACGCTGAATTTGTTACAACTGAAAGCGAGCTGAGCGACATTGCCGCCGCAGCAATTATCGGATTCAGCAGCCCGATTGCCGCAAGGGGAATCCCCACGCTGTTGTAAACAAAAGCCCAGAAAAGATTCTGCTTAATTTTTCTCATCGTTGCCCGGCTCAGGCGTATCCCTCTTATGACATCCCTTAAATCATCCCTGACAAGTATGATGCCGCCTGTTTCCTTTGCCACGTCAGAGCCGCGGCCTATTGCAATACCGATTTCTGCTTGTGCAAGTGCAGGGGAATCATTAATCCCGTCTCCCACCATTGCCACAACTTTTCCTTCAGCCTGAAGGTCTTTAATAACTTTAGCCTTTTCACCGGGTAGGACATTTGCAATAATTCTATCAATTCCTACTTTAGAGCCAATGGCCTTTGCAGTTTTTTCATTGTCCCCCGTCAGCATTACAACCTGAATGCCTTCACCTTTAAGCCCCTTCACTACATCTTCTGCGTTTTCCTTTAAAGTATCTGCAACTGCAATCAACCCGATAAATTTTTTATCTCTCGCAACAATCATTACGGTATTGCCCTTTTCTTCAAGCTCTGAGATTACAGACTCTTTATCCTGTATGCCAATATCAAAATCTTTCATAAGTCTTCTGTTGCCTATCAGTATTTCTTTTCCCTGAGACTTTACTTTAACGCCATGCCCTGGAACAGCCTCAAATGTCTCTGCATCCGGTATGGCAAGCCCGGTCATATTCGCCCTTTTTAAAATTGCCTCAGCCAGAGGATGCTCTGAGCCTTTTTCAGCGATTGCCGCAAGTTGTAATATTTCACCTTCACTGACACTTTCACTTGCCACTATTTCTGTCACCTCGGGCTCACCTTTCGTAAGAGTACCGGTCTTGTCAAAGACCACTACATTCAGTTTTTCAGCCCTTTCAAGATATTCAGCTCCTCTTATGAGTATCCCAAGTTCTGCACCCTTGCCTACTCCGACCATAAGCGCCGCAGGCGTGGCTATGCCGAGCGCGCAGGGGCAGGCAATAATTAAAACCGCTACAAAAGACAAAAGCGCCATTGTCGGATTACCGATAAGCATCCATACGATTGCAGATAAAAACGCCGCACCTATAACCGCCGGAACAAAGTATGACGCTACCTTATCGGCAAGCCGCTGAATATGAGACGATGACGTCTGTGCCTCTTCCACCATCTTTATTATCTGGCTCAGTGTAGTTTCAGAGCCAATCCTTATCGCCCTGAACTTAAAGGCCCCTGTCTTGTTTATTGTACCGCCTATGACTTCATCTCCAGTCTTCTTCTCAACAGGGACACTTTCACCGGTCAGCATCTTTTCATCTACAGATGAGTGTCCTTCCGTGACAATTCCGTCGGTCGGTATTTTCTCCCCGGGCCTGACAATCACAATATCATCAATCATCACAGACTCCGCAGGAATCTCCATTTCCTCCATTGCACTTGACCCCTTGACCCCTTGACTCCTTGACCCCTGTCTCATAACTCTTGCCGTCTGCGGCTTAAGGTCAAGAAGTTTGCGGATAGCGGCAGAACTCCTTTTTTTAATTATCTCCTCCATGTATTTTCCAAGAAGAACAAAGGCGATTATTATGGCCGACACTTCAAAATAAACGTTTTTCTCATCAACAGGCAAGACACTTGGAAAGAAAACAACAAACGCGCTGTAAATATAGGCAGTAGAAGTGCCGAGAGCAATCAGCAAATCCATGTTTGCCGCACGGTCTTTAATTGCATGCCATGCACCGATAAAAAACCCTTTCCCGCCAAAAATCATAATAGGCGTTGTAATAATAAACAGCCACACACCCCACGTAAACCACGGCAGCCATAGAATAGGGACCCATGTTAAGATTGTGGCTCCGGCCGCAAGCCCGAGAAAAACCGCCGTCCTGAAAATTGCAAGTGCAAGGACGCCTGTGAGGGCAATGGCGACCCTTCTTTTCATGGACTTTAGTTCCGCCTCAGGCGCCTCAAAGGTCCTTACACAGCCCTGACTGCAAAAGTAATAAGTCCTGCCGCCCTGCTGTATCTTCAATGAGCGTTCCTTATCCACAACCATTCCGCAGACCGGGTCCTTAGCCATATCAAATCCCCCCTTGCCCCCCTTTGTCAAAGGGGGGACGGAGGGGGATTCACTCCGAACCTTGCCTGCCGGCAGGCAGGCTCCAAACTCTAAACTTGAAACTTTTAAATATGCCTCCGGGTCTTTATCAAAATCTTCCTTGCAGGTTATTGAGCAGAAGTGATATGTCGTGCCATTATAAACAGACGTTCCTGCGGCGTCCTTTTCGTGAATTGTCATTTTGCAGACCGGATCAGTTACCATGCTCTCCTTTGGGAAATTAAATGGATTACGGCTTTATGGATGGTTATGCCTGTCAGCCCCTGAATCCTGAAGATACTTTTCAGGCTCTTTATCAAATCTTTCCCTGCATTTTACAGAACAGAAATAATAAGTCATGTCTTTATACTTGCTTGTTGCAGCAGCCTTGTCCAAACTGACACTCATCCCGCAGACGGGATCCAGCGCTGTGTCTGCCTTTTTCTGACTATTCCCTGAGGTCCATTCCCCGCCCTTCATTAAAACAGAGCCTGATTGCGCGAAACCATGCGCAGACAGCAGGCATGAAATCAACACTACTCCTGTAAGAAACTTAAACATCTTGTTTGTTAATGCTTATGCTGCTCCGGTTTGGCAGGCGTTTCCTCTTTTGATTCCTGTTTACCGGACATACGCTTTTTCATTTCCATCATTCTTTCGTGCATCATCTTCATGTCTTCTTCTTTCGCCATGCCGCTGTCCATCATCTCAGACATTTTATTCATCTCAGCACACATGTCCTTCATCATGCCGGACATCTTGTGCATCCTGTCCATAGTTTTGTCTTTTTCCGCATCAGGCATTTTCTTCATCATACCCGACATCTTTTTCATCATGCCCGACATGTCTTGCATCATGTCTGACATGCAGTCCATTATCTTACCATGTCCCAGCATGCCTTCCCTGCACACCATGTCACTGTGTTTCATCTCCTCTGCGCCTTCACTCTTCATGTCGTGCGCCATCTGGGCATAGCTGTATGTTACTGCAATCGCCAAAACCAAAACCGCAATTAACATCGCCTTTTTCATTTTAATCACCCCTTTAATTACTGTTCTGTGTTAGTGACAACTGTGACAGCCGCAACTGCTCCCGCCAGCATATTTTTCAGGTTCTCTGTCAAATTTTTCCTTACAGTTCTTTGCACAGAAATAATATGTCTTGCCTTTGTAAGAGCTTGTTCCAGCGGATTTGTTTTCATCAACATTCATTTTACAAACCGGATCCTGCGCCATAATATCACCTCCTTCGTTTAACAACATTGTAACAAACCTGATTGAAATCACTCAAGCTGCAAGTTTTAAACGGGGCAGCAGATACCAGTATAATCCTTCTGTTATCTGTTCTGGTTGTGTTATAAATTCGTAAGCTTAGTGGGAGCCGTGAATAAGAACAGGCAGACACTTTACGCATACATATAATGCCTCTCCCTTATGTTCGCAGGGAATCAGTACAATCTGATTGCTTGTAGCGCCGCAGTTTAAACATTTATGCTCCATTGTTTGCCTCCTCTTTATTGGGTTGGAGATAATTTTTTAATCTCATCAACTATTTTCTCAGGGTCCATATTATGCATTGCCGCTCCGAAGGTTATCGTTTCCATATTAATGCCGGGACACGTAAAACAGCCCGAGCCGAAATACTTCTGAACAACTTCCTTTGCGCCGGGGACTGACTTAATGACATCCCCTATTATTGAATTTTTTGTCACTTCAGTTTTTGTTTCCATTTCACCCTCCTTTTACTTATAGTCTAATCCGGATTACGCAAACCTGCTATGATTTTAATCATAACCTCACTTATCCATCGGCTTGATCGTCTTAAGTATGTTGTAGGTGAAAAGAACAACTGCAATCAGCGTCAAAAGCGCTGAAAGCATCAGCAAGGGTCTGATTAATGAAAGGGCTGTCTGCATTTCATGAAACGGCCAGCTTATTGCCATCATCAGCAGTCCTGCATTGGCAAGCCAAAATTGTATCGTCACAATCGCCGGGCTGTAGATATGCACACCGCTGAATCTCGGCAGGATATGATATCCCACGCCGTAAATCATCATTGACATGAACCCTAACAGATTCAAGTGGACATGCGCAGGGATATAATAACCGGCGTCATATGGCCATAAAAGCATGCCGGCGCCTAATAAGGCCCCGGCGGCAAAATAAAAAACACTCATCCTCAGATACCAGACAATTATCTTATCCATAGCTCCTCTCCGCTTTACACCTGCACCACTGATTTAATCTCAGGAATCTCCTTCTTTATCGTGGCTTCAATGGCATTTTTAAGCGTCATCGTAGACATCGGACACGCCCCGCATGCCCCTACCAGCCTCACCTTTACCACACCGTCAGATTCAACAGTGACAAGCTCAACATCACCGCCGTCCCTCTGAAGCATCGGTTTAATTTTACTTAATACAGCCTCAACTTTTTCCTTAAGCATTTTCGTACCCTCCTGATTTAATAAAAGTCTTACTGACTTTCTAATCTTATTATACGGACTGCCGTATTTTAGTCTATGACATCCGTCATATCCGGTGTTTAATTATAATCTCTCCCGATAATTTTAGCCATCTAAAATAATGCTTTAATGCCGAACATTGCAGCTTGAAGCCTAAAAAATAAATATTTGCTATAATATTAGTTTATTAAAATAACTGACGGATTTTGCCATGGATTTAAATTCTTATCTTAAAAAAAACTACAGGCTTGTAGACAGCTTTTTAAAAAGTTATATTTCTTCAACGAGAAAAAACAACTCTTGCCCGAAAAACCTTCACAGATCAATGGGTTATTCTTTAATGGCAGGCGGTAAAAGACTGCGTCCTATTTTTGCAATTGCAGGACATGAGGCAGTGGGCGGAAGAGCCGGTAGTATCGTCCCTATTGCGGCGTCCCTTGAACTGATCCATACATACTCGCTTATACATGACGACCTTCCAGCCATGGACGACGATGACCTGAGAAGGAATAAGCCTACAAATCACAAGGTTTTTGGAGAGGCCACTGCAATACTTGCAGGCGATGCCCTGCTGACAGACGCCTTTAGTATAGTCTCAAATGCCAATACCAAGCCGGATGCACTGCTTAATATCATCAGGGAACTGACGTATGCCTGCGGGCCGCACGGTATGGTCGGCGGACAGACGGCTGATATACTGCTTGAGGGCAAAAAAGCAAAAAAGAGCGACCTCCTTTATATTCATACACATAAGACAGGCGCGCTTATCCGGGCGTCGGTGCGCATAGGGGCGATACTTGGAGGAGCCTCACGGAAAGAGCTTAATGCGCTGTCAGAATACGGAGAAAATGTTGGGCTTGCCTTCCAGATTGTAGATGATATTTTAGATATAACAGGCACTGATGAGGAATTGGGAAAATCAGCAGGCGCTGATATTTTAAGGGGGAAAAACACCTACCCTTCTGTATTCGGTATGGAAACATCAAAGGAAGAGGCAAAAATTCTCATAGAAAACTCCCTTGATGCTATCAGAGATTTTAACAGCAAGGCAGACCCGCTCAGGGAAATTGCAAAGTATATTTTAAGGAGACGGAATTAGTTAAGAGCTTGTCTGCCGGCAGGCAGGGAACACTGAGAAAATAATCATTGTAAATTTATTCCCGACCCATCGGGACAAAGTTAGCATTTAAAATTTGCATTTTGATAATGATAATTGATAATTTTGCACTGAAATACTCCGTGTTCTCTGTGGTTTATTAGTTTTAAATTAGAGGAAAGCATTATGATTTTACAGAAAATAAAAAGTCCCAAAGATCTTAAGAAACTTAGCATCGCAGAAATGAAGGAACTCGCCGGGGAATTAAGAGACACGATTATTGAGAGGGTTGCCATTAACGGCGGACACCTCGCGTCAAACCTTGGAGTCATTGAAATCACTATTGCGCTTCACAAAGTCTTTGACTCTCCGAAGGACAAATTTATATGGGATGTCGGCCATCAGTCCTATGCGCACAAGCTCCTGACCGGAAGGGCGGAGTCTTTTTCAACAATCAGGCAGTACGGCGGCATTTCAGGTTTCCCGAAAATTGAGGAAAGCCCGCACGATGCCTTTGGAACAGGACACAGTTCCACATCCATATCAGCCGCTCTGGGCATTATAGAGGCAAGAGACCAGAAGAAAGAAGACTTCAAGGTAATAGCCGTTATAGGCGACGGGGCCATGACCGCAGGGCTCGCCTTTGAAGGATTAAATCACGCAGGGCATCTGCAAAAAAATCTCATTGTCATTCTTAACGATAATGAGATGTCAATATCGCCGAATGTCGGCGCGCTTTCCGTATATCTGAATAAGATAATGACAGGCGAACTCTATACAAAATTTAAAAAAGAGACACGGTCTATCCTTGGCCGCATACCAAAGGTCGGAGAGCCCATGCTCAGGATAGCTGAGAAGGCTGAAGGCACGGTTAAGGGCTTTTTCGTCCCGGGAATGCTCTTTGAGGAATTAGGGTTTGAATATGTAGGACCTGTTGACGGTCATAAGATTGAAGCCCTCATTGAAACGCTTGAGCGTTTTAAGGATTTTTCGCGCCCCGTTTTAATTCATGCGATTACAAAAAAAGGCAAAGGCTATTCTCTGGCTGAGAAAAACCCGTGCCTCTTCCACGGCATTGGACCTTTTGATATTGAAACAGGCTGTCAGCCTGCATCTGCAAACCCGACCTTCAGCGAGGTATTCGGCAACTGCCTTGTAAATCTCGCAAGGGAAGACAGCCGCATTATCGCAATAACAGCTGCAATGACCGAGGGCACCGGACTGACGGAATTTGCAAAGGCATTTCCAATGAGATTTTACGACGTTGGCATTGCCGAGCCCCACGCAGTAACATTTGCAGCAGGGCTTGCGGTGCAGGGATTAAAACCGGTCGTTGCAATATATTCCACATTTTTGCAGAGGGCGTATGACGAGATTGTGCACGATGTCTGCATTCAAAAACTTCCAGTGATTTTTGCAATTGACCGCGGAGGCTTTGTCGGTGAAGACGGGCCTACGCATAACGGCGCATTTGACCTTTCATATCTCAGGCATATCCCCAATATGGTTGTCATGGCGCCAAAGGATGAAAATGAATTTCAGGACATGCTTAAAACCGCGGTTTCTTACAACGGGCCATGCGCAATAAGATATCCGAGGGGGCGTGCATCAAAAATTCCAGATGAAGGGAACCTGCGGATACTTCCAATTGGAAAAGCTGAAGTAATGAGAGAAGGCAAAGACATCTTAATCACTGCAATCGGAAGTTCCGTTCTGCCTGCGATAAACGCCTCGCACCTGCTTGAAGACGCTGGAATAGGCGCATGCGTGGTAAATGCAAGATTTGCAAAACCCCTTGATACTGATTTGCTTGGCAGTCTTGCAAAAGAAATTAAGTATGTCCTCACAGCAGAGGAAAATACCCTTGAGGGCGGTTTTGGAAGCGCAGTGCTTGAATATTTAGCAGAGCTTAACATTGAAGGGCTGAAAATAAAAAGGCTTGGACTGCCGGATAAATTTATTGAGCATGGTTCGCAAAAAATACTTAGAAATAAATTCGGTCTGGATGCAGAAGGGATTGCAAAGGCAGCATTGGCTTTGGCCGGCAAACGGGAAAGGGTTTTAAAATAAGGTTTAGGGATGAAGCCTGCCTGCTCTATGAGTCGTAGACCGGCGAGCAGTACGTTATTGTTATTTTGATTTATGATACCCCATCCTGAAGTATCGGGACTTTGGTTATCTTAATTCTGATCATGCAGATTAAATATGAAAATAGTTTCTGCCATAAACCTGTTACCCATATCCTTCTTATTTTACTAATAACCCTGTTTGCATACTCCAACACCTTTTATGCTCCTTTTCAGTTCGATGATAACTCAAATATTGTTAATTTTCTGCCTGTTAAAAACTTCAAGTCTTTTATTGAAACCTTAAAAAACTCTCCAGCAGAACCATCTTTTACCACGTTTAAAAGCAGATTCATTACTTACCTCACCTTTGCACTGAACTACAAATTGCATGGATTGAATGTTACAGGTTATCATGTCATTAATTTCACAATCCACATCATAAACACCCTGCTTATCTACTGGCTGGTTGTGCTGACGCTGCAAACAGCAGTTAGGAGTAAGGAGTCAGGGGTCAGGAGTGAAGAAAATATTGTCTCCGAACCTTGCCTACCGGCCGGCAGGCAGGCTCCAAACTCCCAACTCCAAACTAATTTAATCGCCTTATTTTCAAGTTTGCTCTTCGTCTCCCACCCCGTTCAGACGCAGGCAGTGACATACATTGTCCAGAGGTTTGCATCACTTGCAACACTTTTTTATCTTCTAAGCCTTGTGATGTATGTGAAATTCAGAACACAGAACATAGACCAGAGGCAAAAAATCTTTAGTCTGTCATCTGTGTTCTGGTATCTGACATCTGTCCTTTCCGCAGTCCTTGCCATGAAGACTAAGGAAATTGCCTTCACACTCCCGATTATAATTGTCCTTTATGAATTTTTCTTCTTCAGTAAGTCTCAAATTCATCCTTCATCCGTCAACCGTCAACCTTCAACATCACGTATCACGCGTCACATGTCACGGTTTCTTTTTTTAACCCCCTTTCTCCTTACCATGCTCATTATTCCATTAACCCTAATGGGATTTGATGAATCTGCCGGAAACTTACTCGGTGACGTTAGCAAGGCGACAAGGATTCAGACAACTATGACAAGATTAGATTATCTCTTTACGGAATTCAGGGTAATAGTTACATACATAAGGCTTTTATTTTTTCCTGTGAACCAGAATCTTGATTATGACTATCCGATATATAATTCGTTTCTTAATCCCAATGTGTTCTTGTCGTTTCTGCTTTTATTTGGAATCTTTTGTTTTGGTGTCTATCTTTTTTATTATTCAAAAAAACTTTCATCCTTCAACCTTCATCCTTCAACCTTGCGCTTCACAGCTTTCGGAATTTTCTGGTTCTTTATAACGTTATCTGTTGAATCAAGCGTTATCCCAATTGTTGATGTAATATTTGAACACAGGCTCTACCTGCCAAGCATTGGGTTGATTATCGCTTTTGTTTGTTTGGTCTTTTATGCTTTTTCGCGCATTACGCATCACGCGTCACAGATTACTGTTTTACTACTTGCTGCTATTGTTATTGCCCTCTCAATTGCCACATATCAGAGGAATATCGTGTGGCAGGACGAAATAAGACTATGGGAGGACGTTAAAAGCAAAAGCCCCGGCAAAGAAAGAGTATATAGCAATCTCGGCACCGCTTATAAAGTCCACGGACTTATAGACAAAGCGCTTGAACAATATCAAATTGCTTTACAGCTTAACCCTTATTCCCAGATTTCATATTGTAATCTTGCCATTGCTTATAGCGATAAGGGACTGTTTGATAAAGCAATAGATTATTACCTGCTATCTATAAAATTTAAACCTGATTTCCCGGATGCATATTATAACCTCGGAAACGCATATTTGTCTAAAGGTCTGACCGATAAAGCAATAGAACAGTATCAGGTTGCAATAAAATTTAATTCCAATTATTCCGAAGCATACAATGGTCTTGGCGCTGCCTATAAATCGCAAGGGCTTACAGATAAAGCAATACAGCAATACCAGTCTGCCATAAAGTTTAACCCGGATTATTCTAAGGCGCATTATAATCTTGGCAAGGTATATCAGTCCAAAGGATTAACCGATAAAGCAATTGAACACTATAAGATTGCCTTTAAACTTGACCCTGATAATGAAGCCCGACAATTTATCAGTTCAATCATTCAAAAAAATCTTGAAAAATAATAAAATTCGCCTTGATAAATTCCTGTTTGAAAAAGGACTCGCTGAAAGCAGGGAAAAGGCGCGTGCATTAATTTTAGGAGGAAACATCCTTGTTAATGGCATTAAAGCTGACAAGGCAGGCACGCTTATAAATGATGATGCCCCGATAGAAATACTTCAAAAAATGCCTTATGTAAGCCGCGGGGGATTAAAACTTGAGGCGGCAATAAGGGATTTTGAAGTAGATGTTAGAAATAAAATTGCAATGGATGTCGGCGCATCAACCGGAGGATTCACCGACTGTCTTTTAAAACACGGGGCAAAGAAGGTTTATGCCATAGACGTCGGTTATGGACAGTTTGACTATAAGCTCAGAAACGACCCACATGTAATTTTGCTGGAAAAAACAAATATAAGATATCTTGATGAGAAAGTCAGAAATCAGTCGGAGCGACCCTCAGTCGCAGACTTGACTCTACGAGCGGAGACCCGTATCGGGAAGTCAGTCGGAGCGACCCTTAGTCGCAGACTCGACTCTACAAGCGGAGACTCGTATCGGGAAGTCAGAAGTAAAAGACTAGAAGACTTAAAAGAAAAAAATATAGATATAGCAGTAATAGATGTGTCATTTATTTCCCTTCTGAAAGTCATACCCGTAGTTTCTACTTTTTTAAAACCCGGAAGAGAAATAATTGCGCTTATAAAACCGCAGTTTGAGGCAGGCAGGGAGCATGTTGGCAAAGGCGGGGTTGTCAGAGACAAAGCTAAACGCTTTGAGGTTGTAGAAAAGATTAAAACCGAAACAGCAAAAATGGGCTTTGGGGTTAAGGGGCTTATCCAATCACCGATTACAGGCCCAAAAGGCAATGTTGAGTATTTAATATACTTAAAAAAGCGTTAGGTGCGTTAGTCAACAGTTTATTGACTAACGCACCTAACGCACTTCACCTACCGTTTCTTTGACTGTTTTTCACTAATTCTGTCGCGGATTTTCTTTAATACCATTGCAGCGCTCTGGCAAAATTGTTCAATTTCTTTTTCACTCACAAATCTTCTTTTACCTCTATTTTTCATATATTATCCTCCTTTGGTTCTCTCTTCTTTATATCTAAAGATAATAGTAAACCGTCACTAATTCTGTGACGCAAATCACAATTTTACAAATTAATTAAAACATTTTTGCAAAAAAACCACTATGATGTGTATCATAAAGTTATGGAAGAAATCAATCCCCTTGAGTTTGGTCCCTCAGACCTCACAAAAGAAGTTGTTGAGACTCTCACGGTAGAGGAAAAAGAAGAGCCAACTGAACACAAAACCCAGACCCTGCTTCAAAAAATACAGAGCATGAAGGTCGGTGAGAAAATTCAGCTCGCAATGAAAGGCGGCAGGGAAATCCGGTCAATTCTTGTGCGCGATTCAAGTAAAGAAATAGTGGCGGCAGTCCTTGAAAATCAAAAAATTTCTGAAAGCGAGATAGAGCTTATTGCAAAACAGAAAACATCCACAGAAGAAGTCCTTAGACTGATTTCCAAGAAAAGGGAATGGCTGAAAAACTATTCCATACTGTATGCTCTGGTCACTAATCCCAAAACACCTCAGGGAGCAGCATTAAGCAATATACGCTCTATTAAGACAAAAGATTTGGGAATGATTGCAAAAAATAAATCTGTTACAGAGGCGGTCAGGTCAGCCGCAAAAAAAATTCTGGCTGAAAGAAAGCCTTAATAATCAAGGAGGAAAAACATTGGCAAAGATCGGCGTAATCGGCGGCAGCGGACTCTATGAAATTAAGGGCTTAACCATAAAAAAATCGCGGAAACTTGCCACACCCTACGGCAAGCCTTCTGACGAGTACCGGATAGGAATGTTCGGAGACGCAGAAGTCGTCTTTCTCCCCCGCCACGGCGCGCATCACGGCATACCGCCCCACATGGTTAATTATAGGGCAAATATTTATGGATTTAAAAAACTTGGCGTTGAAAGAATCATATCAGTCAGTGCCGTAGGCGGGATAAAAAAAGGGCTTAAGCCCGGAGACATTGTCATCGGGGACAAAATAATTGATATGACGCGAAACAGAAAGAATACTTTTTACGACGGCAAAGAAGGTCGGAATCGACTCGTACCGAGAGTAGTGCATATTGATTTCACAGAACCTTATTGCACTGAGATGCGGGGATTGCTGCTTAAGGCAGGCAGGCGCGCCAGAGTGCGGCTGATAAAAAGCGGGACATATATTGCCGTTGAAGGACCGCGGCTTGAGACTGCATCAGAAATCAAGGCCTTCGGCATCTTGGGCGCTGATATCGTAGGAATGACCGGCATGCCTGAGGCCGCGCTTGCGAGGGAGCTTGAGATTTGCTATTCATCAATAGCGCTTGTGGCAAATTATGCCGCAGGGATAAAAAAACAGAAACTCACAGTCGCAGAGGTCCTGGAGGCAATGAAGTCCTCGGTGGAAAAAATCAAAAACCTGCTTAAAGAAACCTTCCGCCTCCTGCCTGAGAAAAGAAAATGCCCGTGCAAAGATGCGCTGAAAGAGGCAAAGATTTAAGGCATAAGGCAGGGACACCTGAGAAAGCTTTAGAGCAACACCTCTGATGTCATGTTGCCTTTTAGTAAGATGGTCATACTGAATAAGCTATAAAATTTGCAACATGACATATAATAATTTTGCCCCGCCCTTTCTGAAAAAGCGGGGCAAAGTTGCATTCTAAAGATTGAACAGGTGTCCCTGCCTTATGCCTTATATTACACAGAAATCTCCGGCCTTGGATATAATCCCGCCGCCTTGACAATGCCGGCAATGGCGTTTTCCCATTCAATCGCCTGTATGTGCACGCCTTTTACGCCGGGCGTCTCAAGCACCTGATGGATGAGCTCTACGGTAATCTTTATTCCTTCAGCCTCCTGCAGTTCCTTCGCCTTCTTTTTGTCATCTCCGGCAGATTCCTTTGCCTTGTTCATCCGGTCCATGAGAGACTTCGGCACAGACACGCCGGCAACTGAAGAATCCATGTACTTAAGCATCATGGCGCTTTTGGGCACAATAATCCCGCCTAAGATTGCAGTGCGCTCATGAAGCCCCATGTTCCGTATCTTCTCCATCTGAGAGCGAAAGCCGGCAATATCATAAATACCCTGAGTCTGAATGAAATCCGCGCCTGCATTTACTTTCTTCATGAGATTTACCGGTCTGAAGTCAATGGGGTCTGCCATAGGTGTCCAGGATGCGCCGATAAAAAACTTTGGCGATACTTCCAGCGGGTCGCCGCCTTCCTGCTTACCCTCATCACGCATTTTTTTAAGTATGCCGACAAGCTGGCAGGTATCAACATCATATACATTCTTTGCGCCCGGATGGCCCTTCAGTCTGCCTGCGGCGCTGAATTTCTGATGGTCTCCGGCAAGGCAGAGGCAGTTTTTAAGTCCGAGCGCGGCAGCGCCGAGAAGGTCTGCCTGCATAGCGATGCGATTTCTGTCACGGCAGGTCATCTGCATGACAGGCTCCAGTCCTTCCCTGAAGGCAATGGCTGCGGCAGCAATGCTTGAAATGCGGACCACCGCAGTCTGGCAGTCCGTAATGTTTGCAGCATCGCAAAATCCTTTAAGTAACTGCGCTTTTTTTACAACTTCATGTCCATCGGCGCTCATGGGCGGGCCAAGCTCTGCCGTAACTGCAGGTTTGCCGCTTGCTATAACCTTTTCAAGATTGCTTCCGCTTTTCATAATTTTTCCTCCAAAAGAAATTCACCACAGAGGGCACAGAGAAAGGAGTCATTGTAAATTTATCATTGTACAGTTAGCATTTAAAATTTGCATTTTGAAATGATAATTGATAATTTTGCAATGAAACCTCTGTGGTAAAACTTTTTTATTTTTCAGATTTTTGCTCTTCTTTTTCTTCATACTCTCTTATGTGTTCAACCGACACCCTGCGGGGTCCGCCGTCACGGGACGTGGACCAGTTGCGCGGCGGCAGGATTTCAGAGAGTTTTTCAAGGGCGCCGAGCTTTTTCATGCGCTCAACAATAAGGTACCATGCGCAGTCCACGTCAGGGCTGATCTCGCATTTGCCCTTGTTAGTGCCGCCGCAGGGTCCGTTCATAAGCGTCTTTGAGCACCGCGCTATGGGGCATATGCCTCCGGTCAGATGCAGGATGCAGTTGCCACAGCCGGCGCAAAGCTCCACAAAATTACCCGGCGCCTCTACTGCGCCGTAAAAAGATGTATTTATGCCCGGATATACAGGAACATTACCGGTGCGGTCAGACAAAAAATTTACTCCTACTCCGCATGCCGTGGAAAGCACGAGGTCGAACTTTTTTACCTCATCAATCACAGGGTCAAAGTATTCAGGCTCGCAGTGGCGCATAACGCCCATGTGGTTTACTTCCATAGCCTTCCCTTCCTGCCCCGCACGCATCCTCAGGAGCATTGCAATGGTCTCTGCCTCCTTTTCTCCGCCTGCATGGCAGATAGCGACACAGGTATTACAGCCGAATACAAGCACCTTTTTAAAGTCCTGGACCATATTCCAGATTTCGTCAATTGATTTTTGTGAGCCTACGATCATAGTTTTTTACTCCTTCTATTGCTGTCATTTACCCGAAGATGCCTCTATCGGGTTGTCATGCCAGCTTGTCTATATTTGTCATTCTGGCTTGTCCAGAATCTTACCATAAGAAGGATTCCCGACAAGCGGGAATGACACCATGAGATACTTACTTAACACCTCTCAGCCCAATTTGTTTTATGCGTGCGGTAAAATCAGCGCACACATCTGCATATTGATTGCCTCTATCGCCTGACACAGGGGAAAAAATCTCAATGCGCCCTGCCTCTATTCCTAACATTGAAATGAGTTTCCTGGCCCTGTCAACCCGCGCATTTACCCTGTGCGCAATGTCGCGGTATTTGCAGGTTCCATCATTACAGCGCATTACGGCAACTCCGTCTGCGCCGCTTTCAAATGCCTTCAACATATCAAGAATATCAATCCGGCTGGTGCAATGCACAGAGACTTTGCGCACGTTTTCAGACGCTTTAAAACCCATCACACCCATATGGTGTGTGCAGAGAAATGCCGCAATGACAGGCTCCTGCCGGTTCAAATCTATAACTCCCACAATTGATGCAAGCGTTTTTTGAATCTCCCTGACATCATAACTTACCATGCTGATTGCCTCTCCCGGACATTCAGGCGCGCAAAGCCCGCAGGCCTGACAGTATTCGGGACGTATTTCTGAGACTGAAGTGACAACCGGAGCGCCATAAGGGCAAATTCTCCGGCAGGTAAGACATGCCATACACTTATTCTTATCTACAATTGCTCCGCCTCCGCAGCCGCGGCACCGTCCTGCCTCTTTAAGCGCCTCTTCCTCGTCGTATCCTATCTCAAAATGCGTCATTGTATCACAGCGCACCTCAGGGGCCAGGTGTTTGATCACCCTGCGTGGTTCACGGATAATTTTTTCGGCAACTGTCGAAGGAAGCTGGGTAATCTTTTCTTTTTCCTGCGCAGGCAGTTTTCCTTCAATTGTTTCCCTCTGAAGAAAAAGATGTATTGCCAGCGCTGAACGATGCCCGCTTGCAACAGCGGCAATGGCAGAGCCGGGACCTGTCACAGCCTCGCCTGAGACAAAAATACCTTTGGCGCTGCTCATCTGTGTATTAGGATTCCACTCAACCCGGCCGCCGCGCTCATCAGTCTTGACAGGACTATCCTTCAGGAACAATAGATTTGACATCTGTCCGATAGTGATGATGATGGTGTCGGCTTCAATTAACATTGTCGTATCATTATCAAAAGACGGATTAAACCTGCCGTTGGCATCAAAAACAGACTTCACTTTTACAACCTCAAGCCCCTGAACTTTATCTCCCTGACGCCTGACTGCCTTCGGCCCCCAGCGATGAGAAATTGTAATTCCTTCTTCAAGCGCCTCGTCTACTTCCCATTTCCAGGCAGGCATCTCCTCGGCGCTCTCAAGGCAGACCATTGAGACATCCTGAACCCCGAGCCTGCGTGCAGTGCGGGCCACGTCCATGGCAACGTTTCCGCCGCCGATAACCAGAACCTTTTTCCCAAGTGCGGGCTTCCGGTTAAATGCCACATCCTCAAGAAAAGGTATTGCAAGAAGTACGCCTGCGCCTTCCACTCCGGGTATGTTCAGCGACCGGCTCAGGGAAAGACCTATTGCAATAAGCACTGCGTCGTGTTTCTTCGCAAGGTCGTCAAGTTTTACATCCCTGCCGATTTCGCAGTTCGTCTTTACCTCAACCCCTTTGGCAATGACATCGTCAATGTCTTCTTTCAAAACTTCTCTCGGCAAACGGTAGGGCGGGATTGCAGATGCAAGCATACCGCCAAGCGCAGGATGCCGTTCATAAATGGTAACGCTATAACCCAATTCAGCTAAGTCATTTGCAGCAGCCAGTCCCGAAGGGCCTGACCCGATGATGCCGATGCTTTTATTTTTAGTTTTCTGAATGAGCCTTCTCTTTCTGCGGCGGTAGTCCTTTGACTGCTCAATGGCAAACCGTTTCAAATGACGCACTGACAGAGGCTCGTCAACAGCGCACCGCCTGCACGCCTGCTCGCATGGATGATGACATATCATTGAGCAGACCGCTGCGATTGGGTTCACTGAAGTAATGACCTCAAATGCTTCTGTGTACCGCCCCTGAGCAATCAGCCCCACATATGCCTGCACATCAGTGTGCACCGGACATGCGGCGCGGCAGGGCGAATAAGGCCTTGTCTCTTTAATCTCAGCGCCGTAGGGCTTATAGGGTACAGTTTCAGCTTTGCTATTGCTTATAGACATTAATCCTCTCCTTAAACCTTAGTCTCTTATAGATTGCTTTCTTATAAAAAGACATGTATGCCTTAAATTTCAAATTCCAAAACCCAAATGCCAAATTAATAAAGGCATATGTGCCTGAAAAACTTTAAGGGCAACACCTTAACGTCATGCTGCCTTTTATCAAATAGTTTAAAGGCAAAAACTCAAAACTTTTTGCAGCATGACAGATAATAATTATGTTGCGTTCTTAAAGTTTTGAGGGCATGTATGCCTTTGTTAATACACCCCACTTTACTTCAACGATAAGCCTGCATGCATCTTTGCAGAGGCAACAGTGTTTTTCATCAGCATGGTTATAGTCATCGGACCTACGCCGCCAGGCACGGGAGTGATGGCGCCGGCTATTTCCTTGGCCGCATCAAAGTCAACGTCTCCCTTCAGTATCGGCACTATCTTGCCGGTCTTTTCGCTTAATTTTTCACCCACTCGGTTTACTCCGACGTCTATGACGCAGGCGCCGGGCTTAATCCATTCAGGTTTTACCAGGCCGGGTACGCCTGCGGCAACGATAAGTATGTCTGCGCGCTTGCAGTGTGCCTCAAGGTTCTTCGTGCCTGTGTGCACTATTGTGACCGTTGCATTGGCACCCCTGCCCTTCTGAAGCATTATGTTGGCAATGGGCTTGCCTACAATGTTTGAGCGTCCGACAACAACGACTTCAGCCCCGGAGGTTTCAAAGCCGGCGCGGACAATCAGCTCTTGAATGCCTGCAGGCGTGCACGGCAGGAATTTAACCTCAGCGCCGCCAATCATTAAACGGCCGACATTGACCGGGTGAAACCCATCCACATCTTTATCCGGGTCAATGGCGTTCAGCACCTTTTTCTCATCAATGTGTTTGGGCAGCGGGAGCTGAACAAGTATGCCGTGTATTTTGGGATCTTTGTTGTATTTGTCAATAAGCTTAAGCAGGTCGGCTTCTGAGAGATTCTCAGACTGGTCGTCCTGTATGGAATTGAAACCAAGCTCGTGCGCAGTCTTCTGCTTGCCGGTGACATAACTGACAGAGGCGGGATTTTTACCTACAAGAATAGTAACCAGTCCCGGCGCTACCCCATGTTTGTCCTTTAATTCTGCAACTTCTTTTTTTAGCTCTTCCCTTATCTGTGCGGCAATTTCTGTTCCGCTTATAATCTTTGCTGACATGTTTCCCTCCTGTATTCCTGGGATTTGGGATTAGGGCTTAGGGAGCAGAAAAACAAGAATTTTCCAATCCCTAACACCTAATCTCTAAACCCCTTTTTTTATTAATTCCAGCAGTTCTTCCCTTGTGGACCGCTTGGTGCGGAATATCCCTCTGACTGCTGATGTAACTGTTCTGGAGCCGGGCTTTTTTATTCCCCTCATGCTCATGCACAGATGTTCTGCGTCAATAATAACCATTGCGCCCTTGGGTTTGATCTTTTCCATTATCAGGTCTGCAAGCTGGGTCGTAAGGCGCTCCTGCACCTGAGGCCTCTTTGCGAAAATCTCCAGCGCCTTTGCAAGCTCGCTTAAGCCGACTATCTCTCCTGAAGGTATGTATGCGACATGAGCCTTTCCGATAAAAGGAAGAAAGTGATGCTCACATACTGAATAAAAAGGTATGTCCTTAAGCAGCACCAGCTCATCATGGCTCTCGCCTGCTATTGGCTTTAATATCTCCTCAACCGGCGTCTTAAGCCCTGCGAAAATCTCCTCATACATTTCCGCAATGCGCCGTGGAGTATCCTTTAACCCGGACCTTTCTGCATCCTCGCCTATGCCTTCAAGGATGAGCCTTACGCCTTTTTCAATCTTCTTTTTATCCATATCTAACTAACAGGGTTAGAGGATTCCAGGATTCCAGGATTCCAGTGAACACAATATTTAAAAATAATTGACTCCGCCGCTTGACCCCTTGACCCCTTGCATCCTTGAACCCTCTGTTTTGCAATTCACAATCCTTTTCTCCGTAACTATCTTGTCTATCTTTATATCATGCCCTTCATTTGGCACTTTGGGAATAATTTGCTCCTCAAATGCAAGGGCGATAAGAAAGGGTTTCGGGGTTCGGGTTTGGGACTTGGTAAAATTCTTGTTTTTCTGCTCCCTAATCCCTAATCCCCAATCTCTAATCCCTGATAACAACTTATCATAATAACCTGCCCCGTATCCAAGACGATTGCCGTAAATATCAAAGCCTGCCCCCGGAACTACGACAACATCAATATCCTTCAAAGCCGTTTTTCTGCCCCTGAGAATAGCGGGTTCAGGGATGCCCATACAGCCCGGCGCCAGTTCTGATGTATCTTTTATTTCATAAAGCATCAAGCGCCTGCGCTTTTTATCTACCTTCGGCAATGAAATTCTTTTACCGTGAGTAATAGCAGCCTGCAAACAATTTATAGTGTCCACCTCTGATTTAAATGAGGCATAGAATAATATGCTTTCAGCCTTTTTAAACTCAGACATCCTAAAAAGCCGTTTTATTATCAGCGCCCCTTTTTCCATCCTCTTCCGGAGACTGATAATATCGCGTTTTTTAAGAAGTTTTTCCCTGAGATATTTTTTCAAGTATAACTTTCAAGTGATTTTTTATTTTAACTGCCTCTTCCAGCGCCTTTGCAGATGCCTCATGAGGAGGCAGACCCTTAACATCTGCGCCCATAATATCATTGTTGAAACTCATGGAGCCTAAAAAGCCTGAATCACCAAGCGACTTCTTTATGAACATAATGTCGTTGTCGTCTCTCACCTTATTGGCAACAACAAAAATCTTTTTTATCCCTAATCCCTGTGCAAGATTTCTGATTGTTTCTGCCGTCTGCAGACTCCTCTGCCCGGGTTCAACTACAATGATAAAGGCGTCAACCCCTTCTGCCGTTCCTCTTGTAATATGTTCAATGCCGGCAACTGTATCAACTATCACAACCTCGTCTCTTTCAACGATAAGATGCTTCAGAAGCCTTCTTAAAAAAGCATTTTCAGGGCAGTAACACCCTGACGCCGCCGCCTTGGATTTTCCCATCACAAGCAGCGTAATGCCGTTTATTTTATAACCGAACCCCTCCGGGATGTCATCAACCTTCGGGTTAAGTTTAAAAACTCCTCCGACACTGCCGGGCTTTGCGCCTGTTCTTTCTTCTATCAGACTGCCCATCTCAGCAACCGGCATTATCCTGTCCCTGTCGTTTTTGGGAACGCCCAGCGCCGCCGCTAAATTAGCATCCGGGTCTGCGTCAACAGCTATCACCCTTTTACCTTCTGAGGCATATATATGGCTTAATAATGCTGAAACCGTAGTCTTGCCAACACCGCCTTTACCTGTAATTGCTATTTTCATTCAAATACCTTTTCACCACTGAGAACACAGAGAAAATATTCATTGTAAATTTATTCCCGACCCATCGGAACAAAGTTAGTATCTTAAATTTGCATTTTGAAATGATACTTAATAATTTTGCAATAAAAAAATACTCTGTGCACTCTGTGGTTAATTGTATTGTTTATTCAAAACTCAAAAGGTTAGGAATTTTACCATTTGAGGGGAAAAGTTGTCAAAAAAAACATGGATAAAAAAAGGCGTCCCAGACATTCAGGACGCCTTTTAAATTAATTCTCACTGACAGATTTAAGTATAATACGCTTTTACTTTATGTGACACCTTTTGCATAACTCGCTATTTGAGTTATCTGCCCTTAAGAACGGCGGGGACTGATTATCATGAGGGTTATGACAGCTTGAACATTCAACCCTGCCGTCAGGACCGAAAATCGGGAGTTCATTTACCTTGCCGTTCACCACTGGATTAAACGCCGTATCCTTTGTGGGGTCGTACTGTACTGAGACCGGGTGCTCATCAGCCAGGTCCGTGCCAAGACGAGTAGGTTCACCCGCTTGTATTTTATCCCAACCGTTATTCCACTGCCAATTCACGGGATTATTACCACTGCCAGGGCTGTTAAGAAGAGCATCAAAGGCAATACTTCCATCATGACATGCCAGACACGCCAGTGATTGCAACTGAGGGGCAGATGAAACTATCATGTCTATTGTCGGAGAGTTATACATGTTATACGGCCCGCTCGGGTCTGTTTTATTCCAGAGGGCAACATTGAGAGATGCACTGTGAGGTGTATGGCACATTATACAGATCTCGGTTGTGCTTGTAGTTTTATATGTGCCTGTTCCACTTGAGCTGAGGTTGTGCTTAGTATTAGCAACATTGTCAGCGCCATAAAGGGCATAAAATGCTCCTAATACAAGCATCAAAACTAATCCTGCACTCAAGATTTTATTCATCGTCTTTTCCTAATTATATTATTTATATTGTTATGATTTTTTACAGAATAGTGTAAATTTTTCATCCTTAACTCGTTAATATTCAAGATAAATTTATAATGATGCAAAAAAAGTGCCGGACATATCCAGCAGTCTATTTATTATTGTTCATTTGTTTTCAAAAATATTTTTACCTTTGATATTGATTGGTTGTATTTCGCTATACATAATTGCACATCACTGGGTGCTGCCGGCATTTGCCAAATAAATTTTTAAAAGTGCGTTATTTCACCTTTAATGCGTCATTTCACAAAAACATCCTCTTTGCCGCCTACGCCCGCCGTAATTTTCTTTGACAAGAAAAAGAAGGCTCTGATATGATGTTATAAGTCTCAAAAATCAAAAGCCTGAAAGGAGCATTATGAAGTTACAATTGACAGCAGTTATACTTCTTGTATTTTTATCGGGGATTACCGCTGCCGGTGAAGAGCCTGCATTAAAGACTCAAAAGGATAAGGTAAGTTACGCTATCGGACTAAAGATTGGAACTGATATAAAAAATCAGTCCATTGATATTGATCCGAATATTCTTGCAAAGGGAGTCAGTGATGCGCTTATTAGCGGCAAGCTTTTGTTAACCGATGATGAACTCCGCGAAACCCTCACAGCCCTGCAAAAAGACCTGTCAACAAAACAGCAGGAGCACATACAAGCGCTTTTAGACAAAAATAAAAATGAAGGCACTGCCTTTCTTGAGGGAAACAAGAAAAAAGAAGACGTAAAAACAACACCGAGCGGACTTCAGTATAAGGTAATAAAAGAAGGAACCGGCAAAACTCCAAAGGCGTCAGACACTGTGAAGGTCAACTACAGCGGAAAATTAATTAACGGCACTGAGTTTGACAGTTCATACAAACGCGGTGAGCCTGTAACTTTTCAGGTCGGCGGGGTAATTGCAGGCTGGACAGAGGCTTTGCAATTAATGAAAGAAGGCGCAAAGTGGCAGCTTTTCATTCCGTCAAACCTTGCCTACGGCGAAACAGGCGCCGGGAATGTCATAGAGCCGAATTCAGTCCTGATTTTTGAAGTTGAATTGCTCTCAATTACTGAGAAGACGGCAAAATAACGGCATTAAATTAGTCCCATGAAAGCCGTTGTCTTTGACAAGACATTAAAGGTCTGCAATATAGCAAAACCTGAAAGAAAAAAGGGCGAGGCATTGATGGAAAGCTCGCATTGCTCATGGCCCATGTCCTGCAATCCACGGGCTGTAATCTCATTGTTGTTGGAAAACACAAAAATAAACTTGCCTTATTAGAAGAAAGCGGAATTCAGACAGTTCTTTTAGATAATTTTAAAAAATCCATGTTTGACGTTGTAGTTGAGGCCTCAGGCAATCCATCGGGGCTTGAACTGGGGATTGAATGCACAAAACCAAGGGGAACGCTTGTGCTAAAAAGCACATATGCCTCTGCATTTAATTTCAATCCATTCCCCATTGTCGTGAATGAAATAACAGTGGTAGGCTCAAGATGCGGAAGGTTTAGCGAAGCAATTAAATTTTTACAGGCACATAAACTTCCCCTTGAAAAATACAGCAGCAGCGTCTTTGACCTGAAAGACGCCGTTTCCGCATTTGAATTTGCCGGAAAACCGGAAACCCTCAAAGTCTTACTTCGTATTCAACCTTCATCCTTCATAACTCTTAACTCTATCTCCATCCCCTTGTCAATACTGTAAATCGGGTAAATTTTATAATTTTTAACCCGGGGCTGTCTTACTGTAAATTCCTTTTTGTGCCAGAAGAATACCCACGGCGCCGAATCAACAATGAGTTTTTCCGCCTTTTCATAATATTCGTCCCGCCTTTTCTTATCAATACTGCCCTGCCCTTTTTCTATCAATGCGTCTACCTCTTTATTTTTAAATCTTGCCCTGTTGCCTGCGGGGCCGAAATTTGACGAATGAAAAAGAGGGAACAAAAAATTTTCAGGGTCAGGGTAGTCAGCCCACCAGCTAAGCCAAAACGCATCAGGCTCCCCAGAATTGATTGCCGCCTTATAAGCGCTCCATTCAAGCTGTCTGAGTTCAGCCTCAATCCCGACATTCATCAGATACCCCTGAATGACTTCTAAAATATCAAGAACCTCCTGATCCGCAGTCAGGTAAATTTTTATTTTAATGCCTGCCGGATACCCTGCCTCTTTCAGCAGGGATTTAGCCTTCTCAGGATCATACGGATACATGTCAGGAACAGCCCATGATTTCAGCGCCGGCGGCACGGGTCCTGAAGCCGGCACACCCCTTGCCTCATAAATAGTCCTTAATATTTTCCCTCTGTCTATCGCATGGTTGACTGCTTTTCGCAGAAGAGGGTTGTTAAACAGCGGCCTGTCGCAGTTGAACCCGAGATAATAAGTATTTATCCCTGAAGCGCCGGAAACAAGGCTCTTCCATTTTTCACTATTTGAATAGCGTCTGAATTCAGCCGCAGGTATTGACATTACATCAAGGTTTCCTGATTCAAACTCCGCGGCAGCAGTCAGGTCCTCAGGAATAATGCTGTACACTATACCCTTTATAGCCGGATTTCCTTCAAAATAATCGTCCCTTGCCTCCAGCATAAGGTATTGGTTGTGCTTCCATGCCTTGAGAACAAATGGACCTGTGCCCGAGGAATGTGTTGAAAAATCAGCGCCCCATTTTTCAACGTCCTCTTTTGGCACTACATATGCGGCAGTCATGCAAAGAAGGCTCAGAAAAGGAGCAAACGGCTTTTCAAGGGCAATAACGAGTTTGTATTTATCTACTGTTTTTATTCCTGAGACATCCTTAGCCCTGCCGTCAATAAAGTCCTTTGCGCCTTTTATCCTGTCCAGCGCCCATGTATTCGGGGATTTTGTCTGAGGCTGGAGCAGTCTTTCAAATGAATACTTGAAGTCACCGGCAGTGACCTCCCTGCCATTTGAGAATTTTACTCCCCTTCTAATATAAAAAACATACTGCCTGCCGTCTGCGGATAT
>JACRGX010000059.1 GCA_016212185.1 Nitrospirota bacterium | reverse complement strand
GGTAGAATCTCTTGCACGGCTTTTAGACCAACTATTTCCTGAATTGGTTCAAACCGCCCGAAAGTCCTTTGTAACTAAAATTCAGTTGCATAAATTAATTTTTGATATTATAATTCCACAATGAGTAAAGCCGAAAAGCTCTTAAAAAGGTTTTTATCTAAACCGAAGGATTTTACATTCGATGAGCTTGCCAGGCTCTTGCAAGGTTTCGGCTATGAAGAAGTAAAGATGGGGAAAACATCCGGTTCAAGGGTTGCGTTTATCAATTACGAAACAAAGCATATTATAAGGCTCCACAAGCCGCACCCAAGGCCAGAGCTTAAACGCTACCAACTGGATAATGTCGAGGATGAACTTAAGAACAAGGGGATAATTTAATAACGTTAAACTTTATGCCGTCATTGGCAACAGGAGGGTCATATGATGAAAGACGTATTAACATATAAAGGATTTATCGGCTCGGTTCATTTCGATGCAGAGGATAAGGTTTTTCATGGAAAGATCGAAGGAATAAATGACCTTGTGACCTTTGAAGGGGACAGCGTAAAGGAGATTATAAAAGCTTTCCATGAAGCGGTGGATGATTATGTTAAACTCTGCAAAGAGGCCGGTAAAGAACCGCTAAAATCAGCCAAGGGCAGTTTTAATGTCCGAATATCCCCGGAGATACATAAAAAGGCCTTGGAGAAGGCGGCACTCATGGGTATATCCTTAAATCAGTTTGTTCAGAAGGCGATCGAAGATGAGGTAAGGCATTAATATAACTGGGGTTCGAATCCCACAATGAGATTCAAGCCGGTCATCATGCCGCCCTTACAACGAACTCCAGAGGCATAAATAACCTTTCCAACATTAAAATCCCCGTCTGCACGCGCACAAGGTTAAATCATCCAGACTGGTCGACCCTGTTTGTTAATTTCAGAGTGGTTTTTTGAGTTTTCTCCAATAAAAGTCCATTTGAGTTTAAATAAAAATGCCCACCGATGATTCATC
Organism: Nitrospirota bacterium; assembly: GCA_016212185.1. Lineage (NCBI taxonomy): Bacteria > Pseudomonadati > Nitrospirota > Nitrospirota bacterium. The sequence goes on along the minus strand of JACRGX010000059.1, from coordinate 1,950 downwards.
AAGTGGGCATTTTTACTGTGATAAAAGAAAAAACTATTTCCTAAATCTGAATCTCCTCATCGCAACCAGCCCCGTCATCCCGCTTCCCAAAAGGAGAAGGGTTGAGGGTTCAGGAACAGGAGCAAGTGAATTTATATTGTAATATAGAGCTCCATAATCATCGGGATTGAATTTGTTGTCGAGTCTCAGACCGTTTATCTGAGAGTCAAAATTTGACAGAGGCGGCGGGTTTAATACCATGTCAGTATTTGAGAATACCGTACGTGTGCTGTCAAAAAACTGTAAAAAGAATGTTCTACTGATCAGGTCGCCAAGACTGGGCGCCGTATAACCTGTTTCATTGATAATCGAAAATGCATCATTAATAGAAGGAAGATCATTGTTAAATACACGGTGATCGGCCGAGCCAGAGAAATTATGTGAGCCAATCGTCACGTTAAAAGAATTCCCGGAATATCTGGCAAAGCTTGGCCGGGGGAAAGTAGGGATTATTGTATCATCCAGCGTGTAGGTGCCGTGCACTAAATCACCTACCGCAAAATTACTGGAAAATGTGTTAGCGCTGTCATCGTGCAAAATAGTTGTTACTGCACCGTCAAACTCATAGGTGAAAATCGTCGCGTTTGCGTTTGTCGCAGTCAGAAAAAATAAGGCGGCTATTATCCATCTGTATCTCATTTTAACCTCCTGGTCTCTGGTTTTATTTTTAAAGTAAATTGTGCCTATTTTATTTAATGATTATTAAAAGCAAACTGCATGCCAAAACTAAAAAAATCGTAACTATTTGATTTTATAGAAAAAATTTCAAAGATAAATTAAGAAAAAAACATAAAAATGTAAAGAATCTTTACACCTCATTTTTTACAAATTCGCAGAAACATTATAATTTAATTGTAAAACAATAAGTTATAACAGAGGAGCGGGTGTCAAAAAACTATACGCCAGTTTAAGAAATTTTACAATTTGCCGTTTTGAGGGATTTGACATGACATGAAGAACTTAGATAATTTAAGGTGTTATAAATAAGAGGTGTCTGGCATGAATATTGCGTATTTTATACTAAAACCATATCATATCCATCATGCCTTATGAGGAGGTAAAAAACGATGAAAAAAGAAGCTCTCTTCAAAAGGGGTTTGAGGTTTTTTGGCGGCGCCGCCGGCGCGATGGGCCTGTTGTTCTTTTGCCTCGCAGTTCCCGCAAACGCCACTTCAACCATAGTGAGAACCATGGCGGGAGTGCAATTTGACAATCCTTATTATAGCCACAGCAGTGGCGGATACGGAACGACCCACGCGTTTGAAAGCTATGGAGCAGGCCCCCCCCTTGGAAGCTTCGCTTCGGCCCTGTCGAACGCTCCCCTGGGCACGCTCGGGGCCCATTGCGTACGCTCTGCCGGGTGACAGTGTACATGCTTGGGGGTCTGTTGAAGACTACTTCACGCTCCATGGCCAGCCCTGCTGCACACCCGTGACCCTTACGGCCGTCATGTATCTTGACGGGGCCATCTCAGGCATCCCGAATGCTGCAGGAACCAGCCCTCAGAATGCGCGCGTTTCGGCTCAATTTTCCACATCGGGGCCTATCAGCAACAACTTCTATTTTGATTTCAGGGAGCGCACTGACGCGCAGATCTGGAACTGCTACTTATACGGTTGCCCATCGTACTTTTATGACCCCATTCACACGAAAGGCGTGCTAACTCTGGAAAACATCAGCTTCGAAGACCCTTTTCCCATCTATTATTACCTTGAAGCTATGGGAGGGTGGGGGTCGAGTGGAGGAGGCTCCTCTGATTTCTTCAACACGGCGGCGATAAGTTTTAATCTGCCGCCCGGCACATGGATTACCTCGGACGGAGGCTATACTCAGGGGGGTCAAGCCCCTGTCCCCGAACCCTCAACCCTACTCCTTCTTGGTAGCGGCATAATGGGGTTCGCGGCGATGAGG
>JACRGX010000058.1 GCA_016212185.1 Nitrospirota bacterium | reverse complement strand
TAAAAAATCCACAAAAAACAATTTTATTGTCACAGATGCGGTATTCAGCATGGACGGCGATATCGCACCCTTGAAAGATATCGCATTCCTTTCAAAAAAATACAAAGCCCTGCTTATGATTGACGACGCCCATGGCACCGGGGTCCTCGGCAGGACAGGCCGGGGAACGCTTGAGCATCTCGGAATCCGGGGAGATGGAATAATCCAGATGGGGACATTGAGCAAGGCATTGGGATGCTTCGGCGCATTTACAGCAGGCTCAGATGATTTGATAAATTTCCTGATAAATAAAGCGCGGAGTTTTATTTATTCCACCTCTCTCCCACCGGCAGTTTCAGAGGCAGGGATAAAGGCAATTGACATAGTGGATTTCAAATCAGCAAATTTGAGAAGAAAATTATGGCATAACAGGCAGAGGCTTTCTGACGGACTCAAAGATTTAGGCTATAACACATTTGATTCGGAAACGCCTATAATCCCCATTTTAGCGGGGAATGCTGAGAATGCGTTAAAGTTGAGCCGTTATCTTTACAAAAACAAGATATTCGCCCCTGCTATCCGCCCGCCCACAGTGCCCAATGAGAAATGCAGGATACGGTTCTCAGTAACAGCCCTGCATACAGATGATGATATAGACAGGGTTTTGGAGGCTGTGAAGAAATTTAAATAATGTTTTGGTAAAATTTAAAGTCATGAAATCATATCGCAAGGAACTTTGGTTTAACATCCCTGCCCGCAGGGCCTTTATAAACATCACCCCGCAGGTTGAGGAATGTCTGAAGGAAAGCGGCATCAGGGAGGGGCTTGCGCTTGTAAACGCAATGCACATTACTGCCTCTGTTTTCATAAATGACGATGAATCAGGGCTTCACCTTGATTATGATAAATGGCTTGAGAAACTTGCGCCCCATGAGCCGGTCTCTCAATATCAGCATAACCGTACCGGCGAGGACAACGCAGACGCCCATCTGAAAAGGCAGGTCATGGGCAGGGAGGTGACGGTTGCCGTGACAGGCGGAAAGCTGGATTTCGGCACATGGGAGCAGATTTTTTACGGGGAGTTTGACGGGAGAAGAAAAAAGAGGGTGCTGGTAAAGATTGTTGGGGAATAACATTGACAAGAGACAGGGTACAACATTTTCGCTTGCTGCGATATTCATTGCAAAATTATCAATTATCATTTCAAATTGCAAATTTAAAATGCTAACTTTGCAATGATAAATTTACAATGAATATTTTCTCTGTGTGCCCTGTGGTTTAATTAATTCTAACAAGGAGGGTTTTATGAAGCGTGCGATTTTGATTTTTATGATAATTGCCGCAATTGCTTTATCAGGCTGTGCGGGAGAAAAGGCTGCGGAACTGCTTGATACCGCGAAGTTTGAGGAAGTGCAAAACAACAAAAAGCATGCCATACAGTTATATGAAGAAATCGTAAAAAATTATCCTGACAGCGAACAGGCGCATATTGCCAAAGACAGGCTTTCAGAGTTAAAAACAGCAAAATAATTCCTTGGCTGTCATTCCGGCTTGTCCGGAATCTTTCTTTAAGAAGGATTCCCGACGCGCTTCGCTTGCGGGAATGACAAGCAAAATACGGAGCTTTATTTTTATGGTCTGTCTAATCACCGGCTCTTCAAGGGGTCTTGGAATGGCTCTTGCGCTTGCATGCGGAAAAAGAGGGCACAGTGTTGCCGTGCACTGCAAAGACAGAATCAGTGACGCCAAGGGCGTTGCCGCACAGATTAAGGATTCCATGATATTTAAAGCTGATGCAAGGGATTTTAAGGAAATACAAAGCCTCGTTGATGAAGTTGTGAAAAAGTGGGGAAGGATTGACGTCCTTGTAAATAATGCCGGCATAACAAAAGAGGCTCTTTTGCTCAGGACCTCAGAAAAAGATTTTGATGAAGTTATCGGCACAAACCTCAAAGGCGCCTTTAATTTCATCCGCGCGGTTGCACCATACATGATGAATCAAAAAATTAAAGAAACAATCCCTCCATCCCCCCCTTTTGCAAAGGGGGGCGGGGGGGATTATCAAATCAAACAAAAATGCAAACATATCATAAATATTTCTTCGTTTGCCGGCGTCAAAGGCAAGGCCGGGCTTTCTGCATATTCGGCATCAAAGGCAGGGCTTATCGGACTCACGCTGACAACGGCAAAAGAGTTCAGCAGGTATAATATAATGGTCAACGCAGTTCTTCCGGGTTATATGCTTACAGACATGGGAGAAAGGTCCAGCAATACGGCAAAAGAAAAAGCGCTGGAGGAAAGTCTCGTAAAAGATTTTTCTAATCCTAACGCAGTTGCAGAATTTATCTGCCGTTTGTCTGAAACAACAGGGATAACAGGACAGGTCTTTAATCTGGACAGCAGAATTATATAAAAAGATACAGGATACAGGATTCTTGTATCTTGAAATCTTACATCTTTGACAAAGGCATATATGCCCTCAAAATCTTTAGAAAGCAACAAGATTTTTTGATGCCGTACTGCAAAGCGTTTAAAAGTTTGTTTTTGTAAAATTTAGTCGTTTTGGAATTGCAGTATGGCATGATTCAAGGTGTTGCACTAAAGCTTTCTCGGACATACATGCCTTTGCCTTGCGTCTTGTATCTTGCATCTTGTATCCTGAAACCATGCATAAAGGCATTTTCATAACAGGCACTGATACAGGCGTCGGCAAGACTTATGCTGCTTCAGGTCTTTTGAACGCACTGAAAAAAATGGGCATAAATGCCTGTCCGATGAAGCCTGTGGAGACAGGATGCGACATCCAAAAAGGGAAACTCATACCGCAGGATGCCATTACTTTAATTAACGCATCAGGCGCAAGCGAACCCCTTGATGTTATTAATCCTTACAGGTTCAGGCATCCGATTGCTCCGTCGGTTGCCGCAGAGATGGAAAATATCCGGATAAAAAAACAGGAAATATCTTCAGCATATAATTACCTTTTAAACAAATATGATATTACAGTCGTTGAAGGCGCCGGAGGAATTATGACGCCTGTATATAAAAAATATCTTTTCCTTGACCTTATCAAAGACCTGCGCCTGCCGGTGGTAATCGTCTCAAGACCCGCGCTCGGTACAATAAACCACACACTGCTTACGATAGAGGCGGCAAAAAGCAGGGGAATAAATATTCATGGAATAATAATAAACCATGCAGGCAGAATCAAAAAAGGCACGGCTGAAAGAACAAATCCGGAGATAATAGAATATCTCGGGCGCGTGCCAATACTCGGAGTTGTTCCATATTCAAAAAATCCGGTTTCACCATTAACTGAAAAAATCTTTTCCCGAATTGCCGGAAAGATTTTATCATGTCTTTAGCTTCTGCGAATACAGCCAGAAATCACTCAATAAAAATTGCAATTGAATACTGTAAATCTAATATCCTAATTGTACGCTGTAATCTTGTCATTCCGGCTTGTCCGGAATCTATTCTGCGGAAAGACTCCAGCGATCCCTGACAAGCAGGGACAGGCTCTGCGGGAGTGACAGTCATGGCTTAGGACATTGGTTATGCAGAAATCAATAGTCAGCTTATCATCTATACAGTTTTCAAAAAAACAAACATGATATGTTATAATTCTATGAATGGCAAATAACTTTTATAGCAATCTGCAAATTACAGGGAAAATACTCTTAATCCTTCTTGTACTTTTACTGTACATTCCGGCAAATGGATTTTCTCAAGAGAAAGCACAGGCAACAGAACCAAGCCCTGTTATAACTTCTCCCATGCCTCCTGCCCCGCCCTCAATTGCGCCGGAGGCTCAGCCTTCAGTTGTTCCTGCAGTTCCACAGCTTCCTACTGAGCAGACTAAGCCTGTTGTCCGGTCTAAAGAAGATAGTTATATCATCCTGAATTTTGACAATGCCAACCTGAGAGATGTTATCAATACAGTCAGCGCTATCTCAGAGGAAAATTTTATTATAAGCCCCGGGGTAGATGCCAGGGTCACAATTCACTCATCTAAGAAAGTCCCTGTCTCAGAGATCTTAAGCATATTTGAATCCATCCTTGAAATAAACGGATTGGCAATGGTAAAGTCCGGGCTTTTTTACAAAATTATTCAGGGTCCCACGGCAAAGCAAAGACCTATTGAGATTTTCAAAAGTAACGCAGATACGCTTTCTCCTGCAACTGATATCCCGATTACGCAGATAGTGCCGGTTGAATATATCACTGCAAATGAGGCTAATTCAGTGCTTCAGCCCCTGCTCTCTCCTTTTGGAAGCATTATCCCTAATCCAAGGAATAACCTGCTCATCATAAACGACCTGGCCTCAAACATCAAACGCCTGCTGGATATTCTTGCCGAGATTGATGTTAATGCATTTCAAAATACGAGAATGAGATTTTTTCAGCCAAAATACTCCGACGTAAAGACCCTTTCCAAGGAGATTACTGAGATAATCAATGCCCTGAATATAGGGAAAGAAGGCATTGCATTCATTCCTATTGAACGGATTAACAGCATGATAGTCTTCTCTTCAAGCCCGAATCTCCTCAGCACAGTGGAAGACTGGATTAAAAAACTTGACGAGGAATCTACGACAGGACAAAACATCTTTGTTTACCGTGTCCAGAATGGAAAGGCTGACGGCATTGCAAGCATACTTAAGACGCTTTATGAATCAGATGAAAGCGGGAAACCCGCGGCAACTGCGCCTCCGCCAACGCCCGGGGGAAAACAACCGGCGTCAGCGGCTCAGGCAAGGCCCGGAGAGACAGGCTTCAGCAGGGTCAAAATTATCACTTACGAGCCCACAAACTCGCTGGTAATTCTTGCATCATCAGGCATGTACAGAGAGATATCAGAGACTATAAAAAGACTTGATATTTATCCAAAAGAGGTCTTGATTGAGGTGCTAATAGCAGAGGTGACGCTTTCTGATTCTACGCAGTTTGGTATCCAGTGGTCGCTTCTCGGGAAAAATACTTTTGATAACCTTACACAAAGCAGTTATTCAGGCTCAGACGTATCACCTCTTCCTACAACAGCGCCTACTTTAGCTACAGGGGTATCTGGTGGTCTTTCATATTTATTATATAAACCTGAACGTCTTATGGCATTAATTAATGCAATGGCAAGCGATGGAAAAGTTAATGTCCTCTCAAGCCCTCGGCTCCTTGTGCGGGACCAGCAGGAGGCAAGCATAGATGTTGGAGAGGAAATACCAACAGCAACAAGCACAGCATCATCAGAAGCAGGTGGGAGTACTTCCACAACAACGAATACCATCCAATACAAAACTGTCGGCGTGAAGCTTAAGATAAAGCCAAGTATTAATGATGAAAAGACTGTTGTGCTTGATGTAACTCAAGAAGTCTCTGGCACAAAAACGGTTAATACTACAGTTGGTGGATCTTCATATCCTGCTTTTACAAAGCGCGAGGTCAAGACCTCTGTGGTTGTCCCTGATAATCAGGCATTAATCATAGGCGGCATAATAAAAGAAAATAAAGAAAAAACTTATACCGGCATTCCACTTCTGAGTTCTATTCCAATTTTAGGATACCTATTCCGTTACACAACTGAGTCAACAACCAAAACTGAACTGATTGTCATGCTTACGCCCCATGTGGTCTCTAAGAAAGATGAAGCAGAGATTATTACAAATGAATTTATTAATAAAATTAAAGGGGTAAAGGACATCATTGATAAATATAAAAAAGAATATAAGGGAATGGAAGACAGTCCGCAGG